>CAZRSB010000059.1:0-10856 GCA_964602715.1 uncultured Thermoplasmata archaeon
GTGAGGTGACCATAATCGGACCGGGCGCTGGAAAAGAAGAAACCGGCTACGCTCTACTGATCGATCTTCTGAACATAAACAAGGAAATAGGAGGAAAAATCAATAGTATTTGAACCTAAGTTTTTTTTAGCATCAGCACCTCAGAAATAATGATGTCCTCTTTGGAAAAGAACATCTCAAACCTTGGGCACTTTTTGAAAGGCAGGAGCGCCCTTAAGAGTCTAGTTGAGCAGGGTATAAAAAAACCCGATAGAGTAGTTCCTAAGCTTTTAGACGTAGTAGAAAAAAGTGAAAATAAAAAAAGAAAAAAGGCAATTGAAGCATATAAGAAAATAACTGATGAAATCGATATATATCCTGTTCTTTCTAAGGTGGTAAGGGTGAGAAGCACTTTTACCTACAGTGAGTCACAAGGAGCACTATCGTGTTTGAGTTGTCTAGATACAGATGATGAACACTACATATGCGTTGGATCGAAAGACGGTAGTGTCCACGTATTAAAAGAGGACGAGCTTGAATGGAAAGATTCCACCATAACAGGCAGTGTCAGTAGTATCTCTATAAGCAAATTAAGTGATCAAGTGATAGTAGCGGCAGGTACTGGAGAAGCCTTTGGAGATGCAAAAGAAAGTAATGTCCACGTATGGAATATTGAAGGTGATTCACTCTGGAACGGGATCGAACCAACTTCATGGATCTCTACATTGACCATCGGTATTTTGGGTAAAAATGAAGTAATTGTAGGAGGATGCGGAGGACTACAAGGTACAGACAATAGCGTATATGTCTGGAACAAAGAAGGTACCTTACTTTGGAGTAGTGGTGATCCTAACTCTTGGATAAGCAAAGTTTTTGTCAGTGATATAGGCGATGAAGATATGATTTTTGCGGCATCAGGAGACTATAATATATATGGTTGGAATAAAAACGGAAAGCTGATATTTGAAGGGACAGAGGCTAATGAATCTTTAGTGGATATGACCGTAGGGGAAATAAACGGTGAAAAAGTCGTTGTAGGAGTTTCATCTAATCTATACGTGTGGGAGTTGAATGGTTCACTAAAATGGGTCTCTAAGATCTCAAAAAACTGGATACGAAGTGTAGAGATAGGAACATTCGGAGATCAGAGGGTGATCGTAGGAGGTTGTGAGAACGGAAGTATCTATTGCTGGAATAAGGACGGTAATATTGTTTTAAAGGAGGATCAAGCTAGTGGAAAAATTAATGATATAATCATCGGAAATATTGAAGAACAAAACGTGGATGTTATAATCGGGTCAACAGAAAACGGTCATATTTACATATGGGAAGAAGGTCCAAAAATAAAAGAAGTGACCTCTTCTAAAGTAGCTAGAGAAGAAATTAACGAGATCGGGTTTTCCAATGAAAAGAAAGGAGAGATAGCTGCCGCCTCTGGAGATGGCAATCTGTACTTTTCAAGATATGATCAATTGTCTATAGAAAGTTTACTATCGGACACTGAAGAACTTATACCTGTCGATGATCTGAAGAAAGAAAATGAAGCCCTGAAGGCATCTGTCAACTTAAAAGATCCTATGCAGACTGCTAAAAAACATAAAGAATTTATCAAGTTATCCAAAAAAATAGAAAAAAGACAATGGAAGGGCGAAGAGATCATAAATGATCTGAGACTGATAATGGAAAATTTAAATGAATTTGAAAAGAGTGATTTCGATGTTAAGAACTTGTTAAAAAAATTTCAAAAGTCTGCACGATTACTTGAAAAAGGGCAGATAAAAAGTTGTGAAAACATATTGAATGATCTGTTAAAAGAAGTATCTGACATAAAAAAAGAAATCCAGATGAAAAGAAAACAGAGAACAGACATAATAGAATGGATATCAGAACTAGAAATAGATATCAAAGAGGAAAATCTGGATCCTCAAATACTGGAAGATATCGAACCGATCTACGAAAAATATCAAAAACTACAAAATGAATTACTAATCGATGAATATATAGGTGAAATAAGAGAACATGTAGGAAATTTGAAAAAAATCATGAATAAATATCAAAAAATTTCTAGTGGTAAAAGAAAGTCTAGAGAACTGGTAGAAGAAATAAAAAATGGTTTAAAAGAAAAAATAGAAAAACTCGTGAAAAATCGTCAGAGACTTCGAAAATTAAAGAATAATAAAAAACATCTCATGATAACGATAAAAGATTCAGTTTCTAGCCTTGTATTGCAAAGTGAGAAAAAAGGAGAATGGATTACTAAGAAAAAAGTTAAGGATAAGATAGAAGAGATGTATGATGAGATATATAAAAACTATATTGAAATAAGAAGGGTTTCTCTAGAGATCATTTTAGATGTGGTGATAGAAGTAGGATATGGAGAGGATAAAGTATTTGTACCCAGAAACTATCGAGACAAAAAATCACTCAAATTCGGTTTTCGAAGGATCAAAGAAAGATTTGAAGAAGAACTGGAAAAAAAATCAATATGGAAACATGTAGATACCAAAAAGATCTCGAACTATATCAAGAAAAAAGACCTTCACAGCGCATCAGATCTGATCAATAACTTCACTAAGATTCTATATCAATTCAAAATGGCATCTAAATTAGAGGATTCTTTTAAAAAAGACAAAGAGTTTAAGATTTTGGGTGAGTTCGTACTCGACGAAGATTCAAAGAAAAAAATATTGAAAAGGGCAGAAAAGGAAAAAGAAAAAGCTAAAAGGGATATGTCTGAGCTTATGCAGTTATAGCTCAATCCACTTTGGGCACTGGAACGTCTTCTAGCGTCTTTTCGATTATTTCTTCCTCTTGAACACCTTTTATAGCTGGGCCAGGTTTCAATACGAGTCTGTGGGAAAGTGCTTCTTTAGTTATAAATTTTACATCGTCTGGTACAACATAATCTCTTCCTCTCATCGCCGCATTTGCCATAGACAACTTCATCAAAGCTAGGCTTCCCCTAGGACTTGAACCAACTTCAACATCTTTATTTCTCCTTGTCCTCTGGACTATGTTGACTATGTATTTCTTTATATCATCATCAAGATGAACGTCTTCTATCGCTTGCTGCATCTCTATAACAGTTTCTGGATCGGTAATCCTATTGATCTCAACGTCATCAGTTTTCCTATCTTTTCTTCTTTTTAAAATTTCTACTTCATCAGAAGCAGATGGATAACCCACATCCAACCTCAACAAAAATCTATCTACCTGAGCTTCTGGAAGAGGATAGGTACCTTCATATTCGATAGGATTTTGGGTAGCTATTACTATAAAGGGATCATCTAAGGTGTGAGTATCACCTTCGATCGTGGTCTGCTTCTCCTGCATCGCTTCAAGGAGAGCTGCTTGAGTTTTTGGTGGAGCTCTATTGACTTCATCCGCCAATAAGATATTTGTAAATATTGGACCCTTCCTCATTTTAAATTCTCCGGAATTTTTGTCATATATAAACGAACCTGTAATATCTGCTGGTAGTAGGTCAGGTGTGAACTGTATCCTCCTAAAATCACATCCCAACGTTTCAGAAAAACAGTTAGACATTAAGGTCTTAGCCAGACCAGGATAATCTTCAAACAATATATTCCCATTGGCTAAAATTCCAAGTAATGTTTTTTGCAAAACAGATCTCTTTCCTACAATCGCTTTACTGACTTCATCAATTATCGATTCACTAATCTCAGAAACTTTTTTTAGTTTCATAATCTATCTCCTCATGATATTAACTTTAGAGATTTTAACTCTCACCCTAAATTAATATTTTTTGGTATAGCCGAATGATTTACAGGCCAACCATAATCCTTATAAAAATAAGGCTCTTCTCTTTACACATGGACTATGAGTTGATAGAAAAAGAAAATATGTACTTCATTGGATTTTCCTATCGAGGTACCATAAAAGAGAACTTAGACCAGTTCCAAAACCAAGTGGACGATTGCTGGAATACTCTCGCAGATTTTTGTGTGAATAGATGGGCACATATAGAAGATGAAATTATTGATCCAAAGCTTTCATATGAGATACAATTATGGAACAAAGAGGAATTAGAGCAAAACGGATTGCTAAATATTTTCGTAGGTTTAGAAGTGAAGGATTTAGAAACTATACCTATTGAAATGACAGGAAAATTACTCCCAAAAGGAAAATATATATTATTCAATCTCAAAGGGGAGGAGATACACGGATGGGAGGATTTTATACTACAAGAATGGCTACCTGAATCAAATTATTGGCTTCGAATGTTCAATGAACATTTATTTCATGTTCAGCGCTTTCATGAGGATAGATTCAAAGGAGTTGAAAACATAGAAGAATCGGAACTTGATATATTGGTTCCAGTTGAAAAGGTGGATTAGGGCCAAAAGAATAGATTTGTCGCGCACGACTTCAATTATACTATTTTCTAACTCCTGAGCTATTTTAAAAAATTCACTTTCACTTACCCCTCCCCCCCGTTCAGCTTTATATAGGCTAGGCTCTTTTCTTATAATGATGAGCATGAAAGAAGAAGACGCTCACTATAGTTGGAAAGAAGTCTATGATCAACTAGGCTGCGATACGCAATATGAAGAATAAAATCAAAGATGTTCGGGCTAAATATCTCCGACACATTTCGTTTGCAAGACGGGACTAGGGGACTCGTCTTTCATAAGGGGTTCGTTTGAAGGGGAACTAACCCCCTTCTTTTTCCTTACAATGGACAGAGGGACCGAAGATTTTTAATCCTAGTTCTCTTTTCTTCCGAATGGTCAATAGGGACAAAAGGTTTATTTAACATCTCCTTAACCTACAAAATGCAGCCCCCGGGACGCATTGTGTATTAACCGGAAATGACCATACTCACATTCAATAAATTTATTGAAAGCTAAAACCTAAGAGGTGGAAACAAATGAACAAAGTAAATGATAGATTAAAAGAGATATGTGGATTGATGGATAAAATAAAGGAAGACAATTCTATACCCCGAAATATAAGAGAAGGTGCAGAAGAATGTAAGGAATTATTGTTGGAATCAGATGATGAACTCGACGTGAGAATAGCATCTTCTATTTTTAAACTTGAGAAACTGGCCGACGACCCGAATATACCTCTTCACGGTAGAACTCTGATATGGAATGTTATCAGTGAACTGGAATCCATAAAAGAAGATAAATCATCTTAACTGCCTTTCATGTCCTAGAAAGATATTTTTCAAAATTTTCCTCGTCCTCTATGAATCCTTTCAGCTCATCTTCTAGCTCTCCTATCTTTACTCTTATCTGTTCTTTGGACTTTATATCTCTGATCGTGACAGATTCATCATCCAAGGTATCGTAATCCACTGTTACGCAGTAGGATGTACCTACTTCATCATTTCTCGCATATCTCTTTCCGATCGAACCACTTTTTTCCCAATGTGCTCGAAAGTCTTCATCTAATTTTTCGTATACTTCTCTAGCTTTTTCGGGTATGCCATCCTTTCTAACGAGAGGGAAAACAGCTACCTGCCTTGGTGCTACTTTTACAGGGAAATCTAACCAGGTCCTATCTCCATCTTTGTGACCTTTTTCTAATAAAGCCCATAAGTTCCTATCTACACCAAAGCTTAATTCCATAACATGAGGAATCTTCCTTCCTTCATCGGTCGGTACTGACAGTTTTGTATTGGATTTTTGCTGATGCTTTTTTAGATCATAGTCGCTTCGATAATGTAGGCCCGAGACCTCTTTCCAGCCGCCCAATGTATCAAAATCAATCTCAAGATCGAAATGGATCTTATTGTAAAAAGCCTTTTCTTCCTTAGACAGTTCTCGAAATCTTATATCCTCAGGATCATGTTCCATGATATCAGTATAGAACTGGTACATCTTACCCAAATGATAAAGATAAAAGGCCGGCATATCCTCAATATCTTTCAGTTTCACCTCTCTTGTTTCTTCCCATCCATCTCTCTTTATTCTCACATGTTGGTTTTCAATATCAACTAATTTATTTTTAAAAGTAGAGTTATGTAATTCCGGAACGAAAAAAATCTGGAGTTCTGCCTGCAAGAACTCTCTCTTTCTGAATACGACCTGTCTCGGTGATATCTCATTGCGGAAAGCCGAGCCTATTGTAGCAAGACCTATCGGCATCTTTTTCCTTAGAGCTCTATACTCTCTTCTAAAATTGATGTATATACCCTGGGCTGTTTCGGGTCTTAAGAATCCAGTTTTGTCTCCTGTAGGACCTAGAGAAACATCGAACATCATATTGAAATCTTCTGGCTCTGAAAAATCGCCTCCACAATCAGGACATGATATCTCTAATTCGTCTATCTTCTCTTTTATCTCTTCAATACCCATCCATTCTGCGTTTTTTTCAGTTGCCTCTTCAATCAGATGATCTCCTCTGAAATGAGAATCACATCTTTCGCATTTTATCATGATATCAGAAAAGTGGTCTACGTGACCCGATGCCTCCATAACTCTATGCGGCATTATATTGTTCGGATATATCATGTGATAATTGTCATCAAGGTTTAGAAAAAAATCTTTCCAGATCCTTTTCCAGTTATCTAATAGTTCTGCTCCGAGATGGCCGTAATCATAAAACCCTGCCTCACCTCCATAAATTTCAGCAGATTGCCAAAGAAAGCCCCTCCGCTTACAGAGAGATAAAAGTTCCTCTTTATCAGTCATATTAAACTCCTCATAGCAATGTTTCTATCAGGTCTAATTCATAGAGCATCGCTTCCAAATTCTCCATCTCATCCACAACAGGCAGCTGGCCAAAATCTTTTTCCACCATCATCTGTGCTGCTTTCGAAACGGAGGTTTGATTATAAACTGAAAGCGGATCATGGATCATCGCATCTTCAACTTGGATCTCTGGCACATCGATTTTTGACTCTTCATAATAAAGTTTCATCACATTTTTTAGACCCTGCCAAGACCAACTTTCTTCATCCTCTTCTAATCCTAGATCAGATTTTTCTATCTGCCCATCGATCTGGCTAAGGTCGAATAGGTCCCTATCGGTTATTATTCCCGTTAATTGTGTTTCTTTATCTACAACAGGGAACGCATATATTCCTGTCAAGGACATGGTCTGTAATGCTATCTTTATGGGCGTTTTTTCATATAGTGGGACACATTCTCTGCCCAGTACCTCTTCTATAGGAGAAGTTATTTTTTTCTCAACGATATAAGGGAGTATATCAGCAGTGGTCAGGATACCAACGCAGCCTTCTTCATCATTTTTTACTGGGATATAATGAGTTTCATATTCAATAAATTTCTCAGTAGCTTCTTTCACGCTAGCTTCTTGAGTTACTATCGGCTGTTCATCTCTATAAATAAGTGCTATCTGATCCTCACCGGGATTTTTAAAAAAGTCGATCCTTGTTATAAGTCCTTTTAATTTGCCATCTTTTAGTACTGGCATACCAGTCAATCCATGTTTTATCATCTTATTGATAACTTCAGTTCTATTACCTGGTAGCTCTGCCGTGATTGGTTTTTTCGTCATCAGATCTTTTACTTTTTTCTCAGCCATGATTAATCGTCCTCCAATCTTATTACCATAACAGGACATTCCGCCTCCCTAATAACTTTTTGTGCGGTACTACCGGTCAAGAGGCGAGAGAGACCGGTTCTAGTGTGGTGACCCATCACTATTAAATCTTCTTCTTTGGCTTCCGAAACAATAATATCAGAAGGTACGCCTTTTTTGATACTTTTACTATAACCTACTCCTTTGTTTTTCGCCATTTCTTCTATATCTTTTAGAAGTTCATCGGCTTTACTTCTTATCTGGCCCTCTAACCTTGTGATCATGTCATCAGGAGGCAATCCCGAAATACTGCTGGTATCAACCACAAAAAGTATTTTTATATTTGTGCCAAGCATCCTTGCTAGAGATAGACCTTCAGAAATCACTTTGAAATTTTCTTCAGATCCGTCTGTTGGAATTATTATTCTTTCATACTTTCCCATCTTTCCACCTCACCACTTTGATTATATCTTTAGGAGAATGATCTAATACTACTTTTGAAGCAGGATCACCATCCTTATATTCTAATATCAAGAGATGATCTTCCTCATAGTTGTTTGGGTCTATTATGAGATCATTTCTAGGATTCCAGGTACACATCATCAAAATCTCTAATGGATCGACTTCACCATTGATCCTTGCGAGCCTATAAGCGGTTTCCATCTCTCTAAACATGTTTCCGTTGCTGATCATAGCATTATCTGTACCCAATGAAAGAGATAACCCTGTTTCTATCATCCTTGGGATATCCGGAATTTTTCCAAAAAACATATTCGATCTAGGACAGATGACCACTGGTATTTTTTCATCAGCACACATCTCCATATCAGATGAGTTTGCTTCTACCATATGAACAAGGTGATGAACATCTAACTCTAGTATTTCTTCGATGGGTTCCCGTACATTTTCAGAGCAGTGTAATGCAAAGGGCTTGTTTTGACTTTTTGTCGTACTAGCTATTTTAGATATCTGTATTTCGTCCCAATCTCTATGCGCGCTAAGACCGATCCCATCGGCCATAGATAAAATCTGATTCAATTCCCAACTATCATACTTTCTTTTTTTAGGTCTAGACATAATTATTGGTGATATCTCTACTTCAACAGCGTCTAGAGCTTTTTTTATACATCTTAGACCTTTGATGCCTTTTTCTCTAAAATCAATAAAATATCTGATCCCATACGAATGCATCTCTTCGAGAAAATTTTTCATGGCTTTTACTTTCTCTTCGATACTCTTCTCAGCTAGTATCTTATGTTTCTTTCCCTCAGGCCCTACAATATCTTCTAGGCTTCCAGTAGGCGGTTTTTTTACTACTGAGTCTCCTATATGAGCATGAGCATTGAAAAAAGCTGGAATCATTATGGCTTTTTTTCCTTCATCCCCACCCTCTTGAAAGCATCTTACCTCATCTTTCTCGACTTCGACCTGTGTATTTATGAATCCGTCTTCTGTGAGGAAAGGTCCGCTGTAGACATCCATGATATCAATAAATTGGATATGATACTAAAATAACTTTTGCCCGGCCTTTAAAGTATATTTCCATTTTTATCCCAGACATATACTTGACCACTCTCTGCTTCCGCTAATACTATGTCCTTCTTTCGTATAGTTCCTACAGCAACACCAACGACTGCTGAATCAGGTTCTTTTCCTATCCATAGGATGTCACCAGATTGACTCCAAACGTAAACTCTTCCTTCAGCCGATCCCGCAACGACAACTTTGGTAGAACCAAGTTTTCCTATGGTTACCGAATATACTTTTCTGAAAGGTTCTGTTCCTGTCCATATCCTCCTACCGTATGCATCCCACATATATACTCTATTATCTGAAGATGCTGCGACAACGACCTGATATCCTGCTATCTCTCCGACGTCGACTCCGTTCACATCGTCTTCAGGGTCTTTTACGGCCCATAACAGTTTACCAAAAGAGTCCCAAACGTAAACATTGGTATCAGAAGATCCTGCAACAACTACGTCGACTCCCCCTAGCTTTCCTATAGCCAATGCGTTAACCGACTGAGTTGGTTCGCTTGCCACCCAAAGTTTTTTACCTTCTGCATCCCAAGCATATACGTTTAATCCTCCCCCAATAACAACATCTTTTCCCCCCAATTTTCCCACTGCAACTGATCTGATCTCTGTTGTTGGTTCTTCTGCCTTCCAAAGTTCAACTCCAAGAGTATCCATAACATAAACGTTCGTATCCAATGACCCTGTAACTATCACATCTTTACCTTTAAGTTTCCCCACCGCAACGCCTCCAACACCTGATGCAGGGGAAACACTTCTTGTTATAGCCTCGTCTTTACCCATGCTCCGAAGAATGAATGGGATCACATCGATCCTATTAGATAGTTGTTCATAGGCGATTTTGGCGTTCTCTCTGATTTTATCTTTTTCGTGCCCTAAAGCACCCAAAAGAGCCGGGACCACATCTTGTGGAGATTCTGCCCCTTTCTCTACTAACTCTTCTACGGCATCCTCTCTTTTCGCTCTCCAGAAACTTCCCAGTTGATTTATCAGATCATCCACAGATGCCATTGCCTTTTGATAAGAGAACATCATAAAAAATGTTTTTGTTTCAGATTCAAAAATCAATAATTTCCTTTTTTTAAATAGAGGTAGGGAAAATTCTAAAATAGTAGAGCACATTCATTCTTTCGGCAATAGTCATGTATATCGTAATAATTGGAGGAGGTAGGGTAGGAAGGGACCTCACCACCTTACTTCTGCCGGAAGGTCATGATGTAGTCATGGTGGAGAAGGACGAAAGAAGAGCAGCAGAACTATCTAAAGAATTTGATGCCCTCGTGATTGGAGGCGATGGTACAGATCGCGATTACCTTAGAGATGCTGGACTGAATAAAGCCGATGTTGTGATAGCAGTAACCGGGGACGACAAAACGAATATGATCGCATGCCAGTTAGCTGAAAGGATGTTCAAGGTCCCAACCGTAATTGGGAGAGTAAATAATCCTAGAAATGAAGGAGTTTTCACTCAATTGGGTATAGAAACTACAGTGAGTACTACAAGAGCAAGTTCGATGAGGATAAAAAACCAATTGGGCGATTCTAGAACGATATTGACTGTTGGGGAAAAAGAAGCTCAGTTATTGGAGTTCAATGTTACTCAGGAGTCGCCAATAACTCATAAAAGAATTAAGAACGCTGGTTTTCCAAAGGGAGTCATCGTTGTGAATATAATGAGACAGGGTGATTCGATAATCCCCGATGGAAATACACAGATCAAACCTGACGACATCGTGACAGTCCTTGCAAGAGTGGGCACGGTAAAACAGGTCAAAAAGTTATTCGAGAAGAAAAAGAGGTTCGGGCTGGTCTGATCTTTTAAGG
>CAZRSB010000060.1:0-10711 GCA_964602715.1 uncultured Thermoplasmata archaeon
TTTATATTTCATTTTTTCACTCAAATATTCTACTGTATTTTCGAACTGATCGAGTCGAAGTAGAGAAAATATGGTCAAATATTGGAGAAGAGCGAGATGATACATCTTCGTTGAGGGGAGGACATCCATTTTCTACCGGTTATTTCGGTCAATACAAGGAAGTGTATTCATTTTGGAAATAGGTAGTAGCACACAGATGGTTTTTGAGATTCTTTTTTTGGTTTTGAATGCTTTTTTATGAGTCTTGAATTCATCTATCCATTCGATTTTTTCTACAACATCTGTATGATAGGTTGTTTGAGTGACGTATTTGAAGTAAAATATTTCTCTCGCCTTTTTTTTCAGAGTTTTTATTTCTTTGTCGATCATCTCTTGAAAATTTTTTTATGACCATCTGCCAATATTTCTAAATATTTGTTTCTTTTCATCGTATCAATTAATGATTCGATAGCCCTAGGCTAGAGGATGTAGTTGTTTTCATGCTTACTTTGGATCCCTTGGCCGCAAGAGCTATGATGGACAGAAATGAGTTGGACTATGATTATCTACAAAAGCGCATATATCAGGAAAATTTGGAAGAAGAAGCGGTCGACGTGTATCTACAGGATTATCTTTCACAGCCCTACAAAGGACACGAAACTCACTTTGAAAAGAAAAGATTGTTGAAGATAATAGATAGTAATAAGGTGGAAGAGGTGTTACCTTGAAAAAGATCAACAGACTCCTAGAGAATGTCTGTGACGAGCTGAATGAAATAGGACTGGATTATCTTCTTGTTGTAGTAGGATCAGCCATAGAAGCTAAAGGTTATGAGATAGGTATTGAAGATGTCGATTTTGTTATCACTCCGAAGGGATTTGATGAAATCGATGAGGAGCTAGAAAGATCCTCAAAATTTAAATTGATAGATAAGATAAAAACGATAGTGGAGAGCAAATTTTTCTTTGAAAACTCTTGGAGAACAGTAGAATTCTTAGACCTAGGTTATTATCCAGGGAAAGATCTCCTGATGAATTTATAGATTACGTGAAAAGATATCGGAGTACTAAGGAAAAAGTTGGTTATGTCGCGGATCTGGAAGTCGTTTTATTCATGAGATTGATGGTAGTTGATTGGGAGATCCATGTGCAAAAGATAATGAGAGATATCAAAGCAAGATTGTCCATCGATCTTTTAGAAGATGTGATCAGGATTTCTGAAAATCTAGGCGTAAGAGGAAAATAAAGCCCCATGTGGAGAAAACGAAAGAGATAATCGACGCCCAGACTAATTCATGAGGTCATAAACAATATATCTTGTAGATCAAAAAAGATTCATGAATTCGTCCGCCAATTTCTGTTTTTGAAGTGAATGCCAAGCGACAACGATGTCAATATCCAAAAAGTAAGAAAGGGGCTACATCATCGAACATAAGAAGTACTTTTTCTGATTTATTCTCTTGACCATATCATATGGTCAACGGGTTTTTCTCCTTTTCCTATATCTAGTCCATTCTTTATAGCGTCATCGATGAATTTTTTCCCGGTCTTCACTGAATCTAATATGGACTCGCCTCTCGCAAGATTAGCAGTGATAGCTGAAGAAAAGGTGCATCCTGTACCATGCTTATGTGAGGTGAATTTTTCACCATAGATATCTTTAAAATTTTTCCCGTCGTAAAACACATCTACGACTCTATCGCCCGCATCTCCAGCCTTGACCACGATGTTCTCAGCTCCCATCCCATGAAGCCTCTTGGCCGTGCTTTTCATATCTTTTATTTTGTCTATCTTAATACCTGTGAGCTTTTCAGCCTCTCTTACGTTAGGAGTTATCACCATAGATCGGGGTACCATCTCGTCAATGTACTTTTCGACAGCCTCATCCTTTATCAGTTGGTCTCCAGATTTAGTCACCATCACCGGATCTACAACGACTTGTAGGTCCCACTCATCTATCTTTGCAGCCACAGTCCTGATTATTTTCGAGTTGGAAAGCATCCCTGTTTTCACCGAATCCACAGAGATATCGTCTAAAACGGCATTTATCTGCTCTCCCACGATCTCTGAAGGTATATCATGGACGGCAGTCACTTCCCTGGTGTTCTGAGCCGTTACAGAAGTGACCACCGCAGTTCCATAAACGTCAAAGGCAGAAAAGGTTTTCAAGTCGGCTTCGATGCCTGCGCCACCGCTAGAATCAGAGCCTGCTATAGTCAAAGCCACCGGTATTTTTTTCATACTCTACCTCAATCTTTTTTATGTAATCTCCATCTGCCTATATATAGGTCGATTTCTTCATCATCTTTAACATCGAATCTTACTTCGTTCTTTTCTCCGTTACCATCTAGGTAGTAAAATCTGTTATCGTCGATCTTTTTAGTTTTGGGTATAAGGATGACTTTTTGACTCTCAAGTCTTTCCTTAACAGTCAATTTGAGAAGAGCACTTTCCTTCTCGATCTCCATCTTTTTAATGCCGCGGTAGGATTCATAAGTACCTGTCAACTTGTCCATCTTCTTCTTTCTGCTGAAATAGGGCAGATCGTCTCCATCTTCTCCTCTCAATGTCCTCATTATCCACTTTGCAACTTCTTCGAATGAACTTCCAGGGATAGTATTGGATGCTACCGCTACTCCCAAATCGTCTATGAAACCGATGAAGCCACCACTAACAGCGATTGAACCACTGTGACCGATGAATTTTTCAGCTTCAAAATCTTTGACTGCCCAACCGTATCCATAATCTCCTGTCTCTCTTTTTATATGAGGTTCGTGTGCTTTTTTTAGTAATTCGCGGTCTATTATCTGTTCTCCATTGAATTCTCCTTGATTCATATTCATGATCAAATAGTTAGAAAGCTCATTTACTGAGCTCAATAGACCTCCTCCAGGATGTCCTATTTCTCTAAGTGGATAAGGCGTCTCTTCTGGTCCGTCTTCGCCCATGAAATAGGGTGTTATTATATCTCCTTCATCTTTATCGTAATCAAATCTAGATCTCTCCATATCTAGTGGTTCAAAGATCTCCTTTTCTACAAACTCAGGATAAGGAGTTCCAGTAACTTCTTTGATGATCTGACCCAACAATGCATAGCCTGAATTAAAGTAGAAAAATTCCTGTCCCGGTTCTGCCGCTATTTCCTTTTTAGCGCTGTTGAGATGTATGTAAAAATCGTCGATGTCAGAAAGAGGCAGTCCTCTCTCACCCATCTCCGTAAGTCTGTCTATCAGAGCCTCACTGACACCCAAAGATGGCATACCTGAAGAATGCGTCAACAGATCATGCACAGTAACATCGTTGTCCCATTTTATTGGAACATAATCAGTGATGGGATCATCTAAGCTCAGTTGGTCTTTTTCAACTAGTTTTAGTATGGCCAATCCAGTGAAAGATTTTGTCACCGAAGCCATACCATATAGTGTATCAGGTGTAGCAGGAAGGTTCTTTTTTAGATTTTTAGAACCAAAACCCTTTGAATATATTTTTTTATCGCCCTCGACTATGGACACACTAAGTCCAGGTACTTTGTTTTCACTCATCCATTCAGAAACGAAATCTTCTATTTTTGACTGGACTCCAGCTTCCAAATTTTCGATTTTCCCTTCCATAATTTTCACCATATATAGTAGGTTTGTAGTAAGATGCAAGTAAATAATCTTTCGGTTTTTGTAAAATAGTAACCACAGATCTTCTGTTTTTCACTTACTAGACATTTTTTGAGGATCAAATCCCTGACATATTGGATTCCATAAAAGCTATTACATTACACTCCTTTTTTGGTAACAGAAGTGAGTAGTATGTCAGATTTAAGAAAAATAGACGTATTAGGAAAGACTTGTCCGGTCCCTCTAGTAGAAACGAGAAAGGCGATCAGAAAGGCCTCCCCCGGAGATGTGATACAAGTGACAGGAAATCATCCTGAGTCCAAGGAAGAAATACCGATGGCGGTGGAGGAACTGGAACTCGAACTTCTGGATATACAAGAAGAAGGTGACCAGTGGACTATAAAAATTAAAATTCCCGAAGATAGCTGACTCTATATCTCCTTTCAATTAAGCTACTCATAGGTCGGCACATATATAAGGGAGTAATAATAGTTGAATATAATAAACTAAAGGTGGTTTATATGAAGGATGAAATAATATATTTAGACAATGCAGCAAGTTCTAAGATGGATGAAAGAGTTTTCGAGGCGATGAAACCTTACATGTTGGACAACTTTGCTGTAGCGACCTCAGATTTTGCATACAGTATGGGGGTTGAGGCTAAGGAGGCACTGAATGAAGCCAGGCAAGTCATCGCGGATAGATTAGGATCTTCATCAGAGGAGTTAATCTTCACTTCAGGAAGTACGGAATCGAGCAATCTTGCACTCAAAGGAGTAGTTGAAAAACTATCTGAAAAAGGAGATCATATAATCGTTTCGAAACTAGAAGATTTTCCTGTCCTGAATACCGCTAAAGCTCTTGAAAAAAAGGGAATTGATGTAACTTATTTAGAAGTAGATGAAGAAGGAATCGTTGATTTACAAAGATTGGAAGAAGAGATACGTGATGATACCATTTTAGTCTCAATACAGCACGGAAACCAGGAGATAGGAACGATACAGGACATAAAAAAGATCGCAGAGACCTGTGAAGAGAAGGATATCATATATCATTGTGATGCCACCCATACTTTTGGACGAGTTCCAATAGACGTGAGAGATGTACCAGTCGACCTTGTTACAGTTTCCGCTCATACGATACACGGACCGAGAGGTATCGGTGGGCTTTACATAAGGGATGACACACCCATAAAAAAGCAGATGGATGGAGGTTTCCAAGAAAACAACTTGAGAGCGGGGGTTGAAAACATACCAGGGGCTGTAGGATTTGCTGAAGCTGTAAATCTCATAGATGATGAAGAAAATGAGCGCTTAAAGGAGATGAGGGATCAGTTAATAGATGGACTCATGAGCGAAGTCCCTCATACAGTGTTGAATGGACCAAAGGAAAAGCGTCTTCCACAGAATGCAAATATAACTTTTGGATATGTCGAAGGCGAATCTATAACTCTTCATTTAGATATGAGAGGGATAGCTGCTAGTACGGGTTCGGCTTGTTTTAGTAAATCATTGGAAGCGAGTCATGTCATCCTCGGTATAGGAGGAGATCATGAGAGAGCTCATGGTTCTGTAAGATTCACACTTGGACGATTTAACACTGAAGAGGAGATCCAAGAAGTTATAGAAAATACTTCTGAGGTAATAGAAAGGTTGAGGGAAATAAGTCCCTTAGGAGATGAGGCATGATAACATGAATATGCCGTATAATGATAAAGTTATAGAATATTTTCAAAACCCTAAAAATGTTGGCGAGATGGAGGACCCTGACGGCTATGCTAAAGAAGGTAGTCCCGCTTGTGGTGACATGGTAGCTCTTTACTTGAAAGTAGATGATGATACAAAGGAGATTTTGGATATAAAATTCAAATCCTATGGTTGTGCATCTAATATAGCTACAGGATCGATAATCACTGAGATGGCAAAAGGAAAGACATTAGATGAAGCAAAAGAGATCAATTGGCAGGATGCTGCAGAGGAACTAGGAGGGTTACCAGACTTAAAAACGCACTGCTCCGTTTTAGCAGTAGATGCTCTTCGAGAAGCTATAAGAAATTATGAAGAAAGACATGGAATAGGAGAAGAAAGAAGAGATACCACTGAAGAAGTCGTAGAAGAAAGATTGAAACATGTTATGAATCCGATGAAGGGACAAGATGTGGTGAAAACAGGATTGATAGGAGAAATAGACGTAAAGGATGGTAATATTACCGTGGAAGTAAATCTCGAAGACGATCATCAATTCGCCTCAGCGATAGAAGAAGATATCGAAGAAAAATTAGAGCCTAGATGGGATGTAGAAGAAGTCAGCGTGGTTTTTGTAGGTTAATGAATTCTCAATAACCTCTATCTAGATCCACTACGTTTATCTCTTCGCCTTTTGCTAAAGATTCTAATATCCTAGCTAAATCTTTCAATCTGTATTTAGTTCGTTCTTTGATTTGTGTTGCTCTATGAGGGCTAAAAATGACATTATCGAAGTCATCTAGCGGATAATTGGAGGGAAAAGTTTCACTTCTAGATTCAATATCAGGGGGATAGTTCCACCACACGTCTAACGCTGCCCCTTCAATTTTTCCCGATTTTAGAGATTTATATAGTGCTTCTTCGTCTATCACAGGTCCTCGGCCCACGTTGACTATGTGTACGCCTTCTTTCATCTGTTCGAACTCCTTGAAGCTCAGATAACCTCTGGTTTCATCGGTCTCAGGTAACGTGCTGACGATAAAATCAGCCTTACTGAGTAACTCAGGTAAGTGTTCATTAGTTTTCAAGTTGTCAACCAGTTCGCTTTCATCCGACGTTCGCTTTACCGCATTGACTTTCATGTTGAAGGAGTTCGCCATCCTCGCTATCTCTTTTCCTATTTCGCCGAATCCGAGTATCAGCAGATTTTTGTCTCTCAAACCTACTCCCCACCCATCATCATATCTTGGAGTCCAATCTCCTTTTTCCATCTTGCCATGTATTGGAACTATCTTTTTAGCGCTCGCAAGCATCAGAGTAAAAGCATGTTCGGCGACCATCCAATAGTTAAAGTGGGAATTGATAACTTTTACTTCTGGAAAGTCCTGCAATTTTTTCTTGTCAGTATAAGGTACTCCTACAAAGGGCACTATAAAATATTTCAAATTTTCAGCGTTCTCTAGGAATTCTTTTGGTATCCTTGATCCTATAACTGCGTCATACTTATCGGCATCATCTATGACCTTCTCTTTATCATCAGCGGTAAGTTCTGTTACTTTTATACTTGGAGGAACTAAATCTGATAATTTATGATCTTCTTCCTCGTCAAATAAGCTCTTAAATGGATCTAGATGTAAGACCTCCATATCTTTCATGTTTTGCCTCTATTTGATTAGTGAACAATCGAGACTTTAACTTTTACTGTTTTAAGATACACCATCCCTTTCTTTTGTAAATAAGATTCTTAAGATGACAAACTATTTATATCGATCATCCCTCGACCTTTCTGTGTAGTACCCTCATGTCCGAGAAAAACGGAAAACTGGATGAAGGCGCTTTCAAAAGCTCGCTCGTTGATCTGTATCGGCTAGAAAGAGCAAGGGGTGGAAAGAGCTGTTCATAGATATTTTGATAAAATAGATACAATGATTCATCAGTCAAAAGACACATTAAAATAATACAGATATGAGGGAATATAAAATAAAAGACTGGACGGGATAAAATATGTCTGAAGAAGAAGATAGCTCTGGTCAAAGATGTTGGTCAGTTGAAACCAAAAATAAAAACGGTAGTGTGTGTGTTATTACAGAAAGATGTAAAGGATGCGAGTTCTGTATTGATTTTTGTCCGACGGGTGCTTTAGAGCAATCCGATGATACCACAGAAAAAGGATATCATCCTCCTGAGATGGGCAAAGGTTGTGTCCTTTGCGGCAAATGTGAAAATGTATGTCCTGAATTTGCTATCTTTCTAAAAGAAGCAGAAGAGCAAAAAAAAGATGAGAGCGAAGAAGAAAAAAAGGATGAAAGAGGTGAATGGATATGATGGAACCTGGGACTTATTTTATGGAAGGTAACACCGCTTGTGCAGAAGGTGCCATCGCAGCGGGATGCCGCTTCTTTGGTGGCTATCCTATAACACCAGCTTCTGAGATATTGGAAAGGATAACCGAAAGATTTCCTGAAGTACATGGGAGCTATCTGCAGATGGAAGACGAACTCGCAAGTATAGCTTCAGTTCTTGGAGCATCCTGGGCAGGAAAAAAAGCGATGACCGCTACTTCAGGACCTGGCTTCTCATTGATGATGGAAAATTACGGATTAGGATTGATGACAGAAACACCTTGTGTGATAGCAAATGTTATGCGTGGAGGACCATCTACTGGTCTGCCAACGATGGTTGCTCAAGGAGATGTAAATCAAACGAGATGGGGCACACATGGTGATGTAGGTGTAGTAGTCTATGCGCCTTCTTCTCCACAAGAGTTGTTTGACTACACTATCCAGGCGTTCAATACATCTGAAAAATATAGATTGCCTGTGGTCATACTATCAGATGAGATGGTATCACACATGACGGAGAAGGTTGAAGTACCTCCTGAAGATGAAATAGAGATAGTGAATAGGAAGAAACCGGAAGAATTTTCGAAGGATCATCTACCTTTTAGACCTGATGAAGACCTAGTTCCTCCCATGGCTAATGCTGGAGATGGTTGCTCTATCCATGTGACTGGATTGACCCATGATGAGAAAGGACATCCTTCGATAGATGAAAAAACTCAAAATAAGTTGGTAACCAGGCTTATTGATAAGATCAGAAAGAATTCTGAGGATATTTTAGAATATGAAGAGTATAAAACTGATGATGCGGATAAAGTGATAGTAGCTTATGGGAGCGTTTATAGAGCTGCCATCGAGGCTGTAGACATAGCTAGAGAAAAGGGTTACAAAGTAGGATTGATCAGACCTATCACGATATGGCCGTTCCCTGAAGAGAGGATCTACGATTTAGCAAGGGAAGATGTAGATGATTTCCTCGTGGCAGAGATAAACTTTGGTCAGATAGTATACGAAGTAGAGAGATGTACTTCAGGTGCGGCTCAAACGTATTTAGCCCCAAGGATGGGAGGAACCGTTCATACACCTGAAGAGTTAGTTGAAAGAATAGAAGCGATAGATCGTGGGGAGATCCCATCATTTAAGGAGTGATATATATGAGTATAAGAAAAAGTCGGGATTGGTTTTCGCCAGATTATCAGGAACAGGAAAGAGATGCAGGAGTCGGACATGGACTACATCCTTTGGACGAATATCTAAGGGAAGATAGGATACCACATATTTGGTGTCCAGGCTGTGGACTTGGTGTGATATTGAATGCATATCTTAGGGCACTCAAAGATTCTGAGATACCTCCAGAAGAAAGTGTTGTTGTATCAGGTATCGGTTGTAGTGGGAGAGCTGCAGGATATGTCGATGTAGATTCGTTCCATGTGACGCATGGAAGAGCTATACCCTTTGCAACAGGTCTTAAGGTAGGAAACCGTGATATAGTAACTACTGTTTTCAGTGGTGATGGTGATCTTTTTGCTATCGGAGGGAATCATTTTATACATGCAGCTAGAAGAAACGTCGATTTTAACGTTATCTGTGTGAATAATTTTAACTACGGTATGACAGGGGGTCAAGCAGGACCAACCACACCATCGGATGCAGAGACCTCTACCACTCCGTGGGGTGGATTTGAACACCCTTTTAATCTACCTGCGGTTGCTGCCGGTGCTGGAGCTGTCTATGTAGCTAGATGGACCACATACCATGTAGAGAAACTTTTCAATTCTCTCAAAGAAGCATTGCAGAAAGAAGGTTTCTGTTTCATAGAAGTTCTTTCTCCATGCCCTACAGGATATGGAAGAAAAGTCGGACTGAAAACCGGAAAAAAGACCATGAAGCATTTTAAAGAGAACAGTGAACTCAAAGATGGAGCTGATCCAACAGAAGTAGCTCTTGATCCAGAAGATCCAGAAACAAATATAATTGTAGGTAAATTTGTGGATAGAGACGCTCCCACTTATCAAGATGAAAGAGGAGAAGTATTTGAACAGGCCAGAGATGAACTAGGGGTGGAATGATGAGGAAGGAAATAAGATTTTCAGGTTTTGGTGGACAGGGAGTTATCTTGATGGGTCATATATTTGGAGAGGCGGGCGTACTTGACGAGAAAGACGCTACCCTAACAAAGAGCTATGGTCCGGAGGCCAGAGGAGGAGCTTGCAGTTCCGATGTAATAATAAGTGATGACAGAGTCCACTATCCTCAAGTAAGAGATCCGGATGTATTGATCTCGATGTCGCAGGAAGCTTTTGAAACATATGTTTCAGGGCTAGGTGAAGATGGATTGTTGATTATAGATACAGGACTCGTAGAAGCACCAGATCATGAAGCTTTTGGTCTTCCAGCAACCAAGATCGCTAAAGAAGAGATTGGTATCAGGCAAACAGCTAACATAGTGATGCTCGGTTATTTGACTGGTAAATGTGAATTCATTTCAGAGGGCTCGATGAAAAAAGCGGTTGAAAAATTAGTACCGGAAGGAACTGAAACGAAGAATCTTGAAGCTTTTGATAAAGGATATCAACGGGCAAAAGAGGATTAGATTCAAAAGGGATGAGAGAGCCATCCCTTTTTACGCTGAAAGGACGTGCCTTGCGATTGATTTCAGGTGAACATTGGAAAAATTTTTCTCTTACTTTTTTTCTACTTTGTTTTTGTAGAATATAATGGAGATTCCCATACCTATTAGTAGGGATGTGATAGTGAATCCTGGTATTTCGGTTTCCTCCTCAAAATTAGCTGTTACTTCCACATTATCTTCAACAGTTATTGTCATCTGTTTTTCTTCGTTTTCTTCATCTCCAGTCCACTCTTCGAATTCCCAATCATCATCCGCTTCCACATCGAGTGTAATTTCGGACCCTTCTATTATCTCTAGAGATTTTTCACTTGTGAAGTTTTCTTTTTCTCCATCCCTTTCTACTATTATTTTTCCTTCGCCCTCTATATCTAATGATAATTTGTGATATTCTTGGGGTTCACCTATAGAGTAAACCTTTTGATCGAAAGAAGCGATGTAAAGTCTTCCATCAGAATCTAACGCTGGAGAA
>CAZRSB010000061.1:0-10453 GCA_964602715.1 uncultured Thermoplasmata archaeon
ACTTTTTATCATTATATAAATATTGCCCAACACTTTCAATTCTTCACTCCATCTTCTTACTGATGCTCTTCAATTCTTCTAAGATCTCTTTCAGTATCTCAGCGTCCGTTTCGATTTCTTTTTTACCGATGCCAAGACCATCTTCCTCAGACTCCTGAACTCTTTCCAAAATCGTGTCTCTTACCTTTTCCGCATTTTTCACTCCGGGAAGATAACCTTCAGCTCCAAATATCGCTTGAGTTTCAGAAGCCGTTCCAGCGGTAAATACATTGAGATTATAGATACCAATCAACTGCTCGATTGGACCTCTGTCTATGTCAACGTTCTGTACTCGGTCATAAGGTATCGTTATATCCTTCTTCCAAAGTATACCCCTCTTGATTTCTATACCGTCTTTTTGAACTTGAAACATATATCTATTGTAGAACATCACTATCCAGCTAACCAATAAAATAAGAAGTATCATGCCAGCTCCGATAGATAATAACAAACTATTAGTCATCGTAAATTCCACACCAAAATAGAGTATGAGTCCTAGAATCACCGTTATTATCAAGATAATGATGAACCCGCTTATGAACCAAACCTTCTTCACATTTGGATCCAAGTCCTGCCAATCCTTCCCTACATAGATCGAGCATCACTATTAGAATATTTATGTTTTTTGAAGAAGAAATCTAATATTTCGTAGTTCAATAACGATTTTTTTGAGCCAAGTTTTAAGATTCTTTTCTAGCTAATTTGAGTACCTTTTCGATAAAATCAGACTTTTCTTTAGTGTACTTCTTTCTATTGATCTTGTCGTCTCTAAACAACCGGAGTTTCAACTTACCGTACTCCTCTGCGATATCTCTGTTTTTGACGAGATGATCCCTGAATAGGAGGTGATCTTCGTATTTCTGATTACCTTTTTCGAACATGTGTAAATGATGGGTCCTGTTCTCTAGAGTTCCCTTTACGAAATAATATCTACCCTCTACACCCTTCTCACCCATATATTCGTAACCACAGTTCTCTATATCTTTGATCTGACTTTCGGGGTCTTTAGAGTTAACGGCTATATCCACGATGGGTTTTGCTGGTAGCCATGGTATGAAGGTACTGCCTACGTGCTGTATCTCGGTATGATTCGTGTTATGCTGAAGTGATCTCTTTTCTTTTGCAAATTCGCTTTTCCAAAATCTAGTGTGCGGCATCAGTGAGATCTTATCATTGGATAGTCCAAGTAAACTTTGTTCCGTGAACAGATCAGGAAGGTAACTCGGTCTCATGAAGGTGTGGAAGTAATAATCGTAAACGAGTAAACATTCCTGAGGGTCTAACCATCTGTAACTGAAAGTGAGTCCTTGATCCTCTCCATCTCCTTTGACCACGTAATCCCAAGTATCGCACTCTATGTTAGCATCACACCTAAAATAATATGCATGAAATTTTTCGTCATTAACAGCACTATCTACATAGGCTTCTCCGAGATTTTTTATATTGTTAAGGTCCGTCAGTCCGGACTCTTCCCAAATCTCTCTTTTCAATCCTTCTGCAGGATCTTCTCCTTCCTTCAAAGAGCCTCCAGGTACCTGAAGAGGCACATCTGGAAAGTCCTTGTGAGCGAAGGCCAAAAGCTGTCTTTTTAGACCAATATTTCTGAGTATATAAGCGAATACCTTTTCTTTCATGTAAATTTATATCAGCCATTAAACAGTTAAAGTTTACTAAATTATACTTGTTAGGGTTTTTACTGTATAGGGGAATTGATATCATACTCTTATTAGGGTGTGGCCCTTATGATATTTTTAGCTTCTCATATCATAATACAATTTAAATATACTACATTATTGTACAAAAAAGTACACAAAAGTATTAAATAATACATACCTAATACAGCCTTTGTGAGACAATATGAAGAGATGTGATTTAGTTTGGCTCCAAATGCAGTAAGCACAAAAATCAATGTGACGTAACACAGTCGTTAGATCTGAACATCGAGGAATATGACTCAATTCAAATATCTGTTTCCAATCTCTACGAAAAAATAAAAGAAAAGTATACTGGGAATAGTTATTTGTTAGAGTCTAGAGAAGGGACCGAAAAAAGTGCTAGATTTTCTTTTATCGGTTTTGATCCTATTTTTGAGTTTAAATCTAAAGGAAAATTAGTGAATATTAACGGAAATTATCGGTATTCGAAAGATCCTTATGGCTTTCTCAGGAAAAAATTTTACAGTTTTGACATCGAGACAGTCGATTCACTTCCTTTTTCGATAGGTTTAGTTGGATATTTTTCATATGAAATTATAAACAATTTCGAATCTCTTCCTTCTTTGACAGAAGATACTTTGAACTTACCAGATCTCCATTTTATTTTACCATCAAAAATAATATGTTTTGATCACAGAAATAAAAAATATTATCTGGTCTCTTTGAGAGGAAGAGATGGATTTGAACTAAATGACATTATTGAATATAATAAGAAAGAAACTAGAGACCTAATAATTCAAAATACGGAAGAAGAAGTAGAAAAACGGGATTTTTCGACTTCGGTTGAAAAAGCTAAAGAATATATAAAAAATGGAGATGCCTATCAAATAGTTCTTTCTAGAAGAAAAAAAGTAGGAATTGAGGGAGATAGATTTGAAATTTACAAAAGATTGAGAGATATAAATCCGTCACCTTACTTATTTTATCTAAATTTTGATGAGACAAAAATAATCGGTTCTTCGCCAGAGATGCTTGTTAAACTAAAAAATCGAAAAATAACTACTAGGCCTCTAGCGGGTACTAGAAAACGGGCTAAAGACCCAGAAATGGATGAAAAATACAAATTGGATATGCTTCTTGATCAAAAGGAAAGATCTGAGCATTTGATGTTAGTGGATTTACATAGAAACGATATCGGGAAGGTATCAGAGTACGGTACAGTTAAAGTTACGGAGTTGATGGGAATTGAAAAATATTCTCATGTTCAACATTTGGTTTCTAATGTAGTAGGTCAACTAAGAAAAAAAAGAGATTCTTTTGATGTATTGAAATCTTGTTTTCCAGCTGGAACAGTAACAGGAGCTCCTAAAATAAGAGCGATGGAGATTATAGAAGAACTTGAGAATGTGAAAAGAGGACCTTATGGCGGGGCTGTGGGGTTTTTTGATTTTTCGGGTAATATGGAATTTGCGATCACCATCAGATCTATCTTTACAAAGGGAGATCATGCATATATACAAGCGGGAGCAGGAATTGTTGACGATTCTATACCTGAAAGAGAATATGCTGAGACAGAGGAAAAAATGGAAGCGATGATTAAAACAATGGAGGATAAATAAAATGGAAAAAGTTCTACTTATAGATAATTATGATTCATTTGTTTACAATATAGCTCAATACTTAGGTGAACAAGGAGCTGAAGTAAAAGTTAGGAGAAATGATATCTCCTTCAGGATGGTAAAGAACTTGGAACCTGACAAAATAGTTTTGAGTCCAGGTCCAGGTGGTCCTAAAAAAGGAAAAATATCGATTGAAGTTGTTAAAGAACTAAAAAATGAGATCCCTATCCTTGGAATCTGTCTTGGACATCAAATAATAGCACACGTGCATGGAGGGATAATAAAAAGGACAAATAAAGTCATGCATGGAAACGTTTGTGAAATATATCATGACAATAAAGGATTGTTTTCTGACATACCTTCTCCCTTCAAGGCAATCAGATATAATTCTTTACTTGTGACTAGAGATAGATTTCCTGATGATTTAAAGATAATAGCTCAATCTCCAGATAGTGAAATAATGGGGATCAAACATGAAGATCATGCTTTATATGGCCTACAATTTCATCCCGAATCGATACTAACAGAGTTTGGAAAAACAATATTAAAAGCCTTTTTGGAGGTGTAAATTTGATAAAAAAATCTATAAATAAAGTAAAAAACGGAAACGATCTAACAGGAAAAGAATGCTATTTGACGATGAAAGAGATCATTGAAGGAAAAGCTACGGACTCTCAGATATCTAGTTTTTTGACAGCTCTTTCTATGAAGGGTGAGAAAACTGATGAGATCTCTGCCGCAGCGAAGCTAATGCGTGAAAAAGCAGTATCGATCGAAACACCATCATCTGCGGTAGACCTTTGTGGAACAGGAGGAGATGGATTTGACACTTTTAATATCAGTACGATTTCTAGTTTCGTAGTGGCAGGAGCTGGTGTTCCCGTCACAAAGCATGGAAACAGAAGTGTTTCTAGTAGCTCTGGATCAGCCGATTTGATGGAAGAATTAGGTGTAAAAATTGATTTAGAACCTATCAAAGTAGAGCAGTGTATAGAAGAAATTGGAATAGGTTTCATGTTCGCTCCATTGTTTCATAAAGCGATGAAACACGCCATCAAACCCAGGAAAGAAATCAGCATTAGAACGATTTTTAATCTATTAGGTCCATTAACAAATCCTGGCGAAGTTGATTACCAGCTTCTTGGAGTTTATGACGAAAGATTAACTGAAATTTTTGGTGAAGTACTTAAAAATTTAGGACTGAATCATGCATTGGTTGTTCATGGGTCAGGTTTAGACGAATTGACAGTGACTGGACAAAATACAGTAACAGAACTTAGTGATGGGAAATTATTTACTTATACTTTTCAACCAGAGGAATATGGCTTCAAAGAGTCAAGTCTGAAAGAAATAAAGGCAGGAAATGTAAAAGAGAATGCCGAAATTGCTTATTCTATTTTAAATGGTGAAAAATCTACCAAATTAAATATGATTCTATTAAACTCTGGCGCAGCATTATATGCAGCCGATCAAGTCAGTAGTATAGAAGACGGGATTGATTTGGCAAAAAAAACGATTGAATCCGGAAAGGCGTTACAAAAATTGAATTCTTTGATAGACTTTACACAGATAGAAGGTGATAACGATGAATATAGATGACGAATTAGGAGAAATAGTTGCAAAAATAATAAATAAAAAAATAAAAAGAGAAAATAAAGAACAGCTTTCTCTCTATTCTTCAATCAAGGAAAACGAAGATGTAGTAGATATCATAGCTGAAATTAAATTTTCCTCACCTACTCAAAAAAATTTTGTTGAACCGAGTAAAGATAACGTCTCTAGATTTAGTCAAATTTACGAAGAAGAAGGAGCTACTGCAATATCCGTACTTACAGAATCATTTCATTTTAGTGGAAATATAAGTTTTTTGAAAAAGGCTAAAGAAAAAACATCTCTTCCGATTCTTGCAAAGGGATTCTTTTTTGAACCTAAACATCTTGTAGATTGCAAGGTTCATAGAGCAGATTCTTTTCTTCTTCTTCCAAAATTATTAAAGGTTTTGAAAAAGGATACTTTTGATTATATTAAAACAGGTAAGAAAATAGGACTAGAACCATTCATTGAGATCGATAATCGAGCTGAATTAAACAGCCTTCTTAAAATCCAACCTGATATAATTGCGATTAACAATAGGAATATCTTCGGTGATTTATCGATAAACCTAGATAAGATAAAACTAGGAAAAAAAGTTCCGGAGGATATCGCATTGGTTAGTGCTTCTGGAGTTAATTCTGGTGAAGATATTAAGAAATTATATGATGTCTCTGAAGGAAATATAGATGCCGTTCTTGTAGGTACATCAATTATGAAGGCAGAGTCTCCTCGAAAAAAACTGAGAGAATTGGTAGAAGCAGGGAGGAATATGATATGATCCCCAAGGTTCAGATTTGTGGGATAATGAATCTAGAAGATGCTGAAGTTTGTACAGCTTTAGGTGCTGATTCCCTTGGTTTTGTAAATGTAGAAGGACGCTCTAGGTACCTCACATTGGATTCGATAAAATTGATCACAGACAACTTAAAACCTTACATCTCTAAAACTTTGATCAGCTTTCGTAAAGAGCCCAAAGAGATAATAGAAAGAGGGGATTATGTCAATGCAGATAGTATCCAGTTATATTCTATCAATACTAAAAAGATAGAAAAAATCAGAAATGCTGGATTTAAAGTGATAAATACGATAGGTATAGATATTTTAGATCCGAATAACAACATAAATACTAATAGAATTAAAAAAATGGAAAAGATAGCCGATTTGGTTTTGCTTGAGCCTTCAGTTGAAGGAAAAATTGGTGGGACTGGTACTGATTTTGATTATGAAAAAAAACTCTCTTCAATATCTAAAGAGATCAATTATTTTGGAATAGGCGGTGGTTTGACCCCCAAAAATGTGAACCAAGCCCTTCGATTGAACCCTTATTCGGTCCATGTTTCTTCAGGGATAGAATCACAGATGGGAAAAAAGGAAAGGAAAAAAACTAGAGACTTTATAAGGAAGGTGAAAATGTGAAATTTGGTGAGTTTGGAGGTAGGTATGTACCTGAAGTATTGATACCTCCTTTAGAAGAATTAGGAACTTATTATGACGAGAAAGTAAATCATGAATTTTTCGAAAAGATGGAGGAATTTTTGAAAGAATATGCGGGTAGACCAACACCTTTGTATTTTGCTAAAAACCTCTCTAATGAAATCAAAGGTGCTAAAATATACCTCAAAAGAGAAGATCTTCTTCATGGAGGTGCTCATAAAATAAATAATACTATTGGACAGGCACTATTAGCCAAAAGAATGGGAAAAGAAAGGTTGATTGCTGAAACAGGTGCTGGACAACATGGAGTAGCTACGTCCATGGCTGGAGCTCTTTTTGATATGAAAACAGAAATATTTATGGGTGCTAAAGATGTAAAAAGACAGAAAGAAAATGTCCAAAGGATTGAGCTTCTTGGAGGTCAAGTTATCTCGGTTGAAAGTGGGAATAAAACCTTGAAAGATGCGATCAATGAAACTCTAAGGGAGTGGATAGGTAGTTTCAAAAAAACGCATTATTTGATCGGCTCTGTAGTTGGACCTCATCCTTATCCAAAACTAGTTAGAGATTTTCAAAGTATAATTGGTAAAGAAACTAAAAGACAAATTGAAGAAAAAGAGGATAAGATACCAGACAGGATCATTGCTTGTATTGGAGGAGGTAGTAACGCACTTGGAATCTTCTATCCTTTTTTAAACACCTCTACTGAACTCATTGGTGTAGAAGCTGGAGGGAAAGGAATCGAGTCAGACGAACATTCTTCATCAGTTGGAAAAGGTAAACCAGGAGTCCTTCATGGGATGCTTACTTATTTATTACAGGATGAAAAAGGACAGATAAAAAAGACCCATAGCATAGCTCCAGGATTGGACTATGTAGGCGTCGGGCCAGAACACGCTTATTTTAATAAAAACAATATTGTTAAATATGAGAATGTAGAAGATAGAGACGCTGTTGATGCATATAAAGCTTTATGTAAATTTGAAGGAATTTTACCAGCTCTAGAATCAGCTCATGCTTTAGCATACGCGATAGATTGTGCAAAAGAGATGAACGAAGATGAAATAATAATAGTTAATTTATCAGGGAGAGGAGATAAAGATATAGATATTATTAAAGGGGATAAAAATGATAGATAAATCACTAATCCCTTTTTTAATAGCTGGCGATCCATGTAAAAAATTTACGTTGAATCTTATGGAAAGAATGGATGAATATGCAGATATGATAGAATTAGGTATTCCTTTTACTGATCCTATTGCTGACGGTCCAACCATACAGGGTTCAACAGCTAGAGCTCTCGAGCAAGGGATTGATATTCAGGATGTATTTCAAATTGTTAAAACATTCAAAAATAAATCTAATACCCCTATAATTTTGATGTCATATTATAACTTGATATATGTCAGGGGAACTGAGCACTTTCTAAGAAGTGCAAAAGATGCAGGTGTAGATGGTATAATCATGGTGGATTTGCCATTAGAAGAAAGCGATAGATATGTGGATTTGTGTGATAAATTTGAAGTTAAACCAATCTTTTTAGCAGCACCAAATACCTCCTACAAGAGGCTAAAAAAGATCGATGAGTTATCTTCTTTTATATATTTAGTGTCGACATTTGGAACTACTGGATCTAGAAAAAAAATCTCAAAATTCACTTATGATGCTATAAAGAGAACTAAAAAGATCTGTAATAAACCGATAGGAGTTGGATTTGGTATCTCCAAACCGGCTCATGTTGAAAATATTCTGAAGGTTGGTGCAGATGGAGTGATAATGGGGAGTTCGCTCATAGAAAATATAGAAAAGGATCGTAGTTCTGCGAAAAAAAAGATTGAAGAAAAGTTAAAAGAGTTCAAAGAGGTGATGAAATGTTGAAATCCATTTTTTTGAGAAAACATGGTCAAGTTTGTTCGTCCAACTTTTTATATAAAGGTGATCTGTTTAGCTTATACCGTGATATAAATGAACTCCGCAACAGACACAAAGACGGACGTGATGTCCCGCCAATTTCAGCTGCCCTAGACGAAAACAATATTTATCAGCACATCGAAGTATTTAAAGCTCTATTTTTAAAAGCACTGAATGATAATCAGTTCTTCTTATTGAAACATATCGAGAAGAGATCATCATCGCTGAACTCTCTTTTAAGAGGACTAAGCAAAGAACATGATATATCGCTATCGACATTAAAACATAACGCTCGTGTATTAAGAGATTTGGATTTGATCGATTATGGCAGCAAACATGATCCGAAACCTGTAACTCTCACAGAACCCGGCAAGATCATACTCTGTATATTGAAAGAAGGAGAAAAAGATGATAGGATTGGAGGTGAATAACTGTATGGTACCTAAATATAAAAAAGAAGAAGAGGAAGACCCCTCGGTAATCGAGATAGATGGAGTTCAGTTTGGAGAAGAATTCGTTTTGATCGCAGGTCCGTGCTCCATAGAAAGTAAAGAACAGATAATGAAAACGGCCGAATTCTTGAGTGAATTTGGGGTAGACGTTTTGAGAGGAGGAGCATATAAACCAAGGTCTTCACCTTATTCATTTCAAGGGCATGGACTAGATGCATTAAGATGGTTCAATGAGGCTGGAGAAAAACATGATCTTCTTACTGTCAGTGAGATAATGGATACTAGAAAAGTAGATATTATGAGAGATCACGTTGATATCCTTCAGATCGGAGCTAGAAACTGCCAAAATTTCGATCTCTTGAAAGAAGTAGGAAGAACTGAAAAACCAGTACTATTGAAACGAGGTTTTGGTAATACAATAGACGAATGGCTGCAATCTGCTGAATATGTATTGAGTGAGGGAAACGAAAAGGTGATACTCTGTGAAAGAGGTATAAGGACTTTCGAAGATTCGACTCGATTTACTTTTGATATATCTGCAGTACCAGTAATAAAAGAAAAAACACATCTGCCTATCATCCTCGATCCGTCTCATGCCTCCGGAAAAAGAGAGATGATTAAACCCCTTTCTAAAGCTACTGTAGCTGTAGGAGCTGATGGTTTGATGGTGGAAGTCCATCCCGATCCAAAAAAGGCAAAATGTGATGGACAGCAAAGTCTGAGATTCAACGATTTCGATGAATTGATGAAGGAGATAGGTCCATGTGTGGCAGACTCACAATCCAAAATAACCCAATTGAAAAATTGAAAGATGAAATCAACCGATTAGACCTTACAAAATCGTGATCATCACTGACAAAACGGTGGAATCGCTTTGGTTGGATGAAGTCGATACATCTACCCCTTCACTTTTTCGAACATCCATGATTGAAGGAGGAGAGAGGTCTAAAAATGTTCAAACTGCAGAAAGATTTAGGACTGATCCCCCAACTTTATTGGCCCAAGTCGACGCTGCAATAGGAGGAAAAGCAGGATTAAACTTGATAGGAATAAATATGATAGGAACTCCTGGTATAGGTTTTCCTCATAAAAGAAATTTAGAAGCAGATTTGTCTCAAGCGCTAATGGAGATTCCTTATACTAAAGGTGTTGAGTTCGGTGCTAGATTTGAATTAACCAAGATGAAAGGTAGCGAAGCTAACGATGAATTTCACATAAAAAACAATAAAATCAGGACGAAAACTAATGATCTAGGAGACACATTGGGAGGTATAAGTACTGGAATGCCTCTTATTGCTAGAGTAGGTTTTAAAACAACGCCTTCAATTTACAAACCTCAGAAAAAGGTTGGTATGGAGGATATGAGGGAAGACGAGATACAATTGGAGGGTAGATTGCCCCTAAACACTACTAGTAGTAGAATCAAAGACAGCAATTGTATCGGCCGACAAACTATTAAAGCAAGGAAGTTGGAACTTGTTTGAGAAAAGAAGATAAGAGATTATAAATTCTACTATATAGTCAAGGACACGACTTTTCTTTGATTTTTTAGTGTCCTTGACGTCTACAGGAATTCTTTTAGAATTCCTTTGATTCGAGGAATTTGATTCCTCGTAAAGTTGTGGATGACGCAATGGAACAAAGTTCCATTTACTCGTAAATCAGAGATTTACTCACGCGACGCAATTACAAATGAGTTGCGTCTTCCATCTATGATAAGTCCGCCGGATATATTCTTAATTATTTCGTA
>CAZRSB010000062.1:0-9501 GCA_964602715.1 uncultured Thermoplasmata archaeon
TTATCTCAACAATGCTCAGGAAAATTGTAATCTCGATTTTTTCTACACCCTAAAGATGAAAAGCTAAATCTACCACTAATCTCGTTATGGAGTCTAACAGGTATGGGGGTGATTTATTTTGGAGTCGATACTTACAGCAAAAAATGTGAGTAAAAAGTTCGGCAAGACCGTTGCTTTGGATAACGCCTCATTTCAGATACCTGAAGGTCTCAGCATGCTTTTAGGGCCGAATGGGAGCGGTAAAACCACATTTTTGAGGATAGCCTGTGGGTTATTGCGTCCAGATGAAGGAAAAGTGAAAATTTTTGGCCACGATCCTTTTAATGAATATTGGAAGATCAAAGACAGAGCTTCTTTTGCTCTACAAAGACCTCATCTTCCGTCTAGTATCAATGTTGAAGATTTTTTGAAAGGGATAAAAACAGAGAAAAACGCCTCTTCTCACATGAAAGCTGTCAAGGCATTTGGATTAGAAGAAGTACTGAATAAAAAATTTAAAAATCTTTCTGGTGGCTTCAAAAAGCGAGTCTCCCTAGCCCAAGCTTTTATAGGTGATCCTGATCTGATCGTGGTAGATGAGCCTTTTGCAAATCTAGATATCGAAGCAAAATTACAAATTTCAAAGATGATAAATAATGTATCTAAAGAAGAAAAAACATCATTGTTAGTAATAACTCATGATTTAGGTTCATTGGATCCTAATTTTTTGACCATATTGTATGCTGGGAAACCCATCATAAGTACTTATTATGATGATCTAGGATTTGATGAGATACAGTCATTCGTTATAGAAAAAAAAGATGAAAAAATAAAGATCTCAAATAAAGATGAACTCTATGAATATATAAAAAAAGGTGCTGAGATAATAGATGTTGAAAAGAAAGGATTTGAAGACTATCTTAAAGAGAAATTTGAAAAAAAGAAATAAAAAGAGAATCCCAACTATTATGAAGCTAGATGAGGCCCCGGGTGAGGTGAAAAGCAGAATGCAATGGAGAACCATTGTATTCCTGTTTTCTCCGGGGCCTCAGTTCTATAATTCAACTTTTCCCTTATTTAAATTCCCCCTATTTTTTAACTTATTTTCATATCTGCTTATAAACGTTCACATCATCCCCCGGTTTTTTACCTAAGTTCACCAAAATAGCTTCTGAATTTTATCTGCATTCTTCCACAACTTCTTCTCCTCTCTTCTTCCCTATATTGTAAGTTACGACGACCTTACTACCCTTTTCAGAAAATTTAATTGCCGTTTCTTTCCCGATACCGGAACTAGAGCCGGTCACAAGAACTACGGCGTCTTTCAGATCCTTATTAGTTTATAAGTTTAAACTTATACTTTTTACCTTGGGTGTTAGAAAGAGAACCTAAGAGATTATATGGGAGGTGATGGTTTCACTATCGAGAGAAAAAAAATGGATAAAGAAAAGAAAAACTATCAACAAACCGTGGGTTTTTGGGATGAGATATTTGAAAAAACAGAAGATACCTTTGAATTTGAGAATGAACTCCCTATAAAAGAGATCGAGGAATGTCTTGACTGGTTGGTCGACGAAAAATCCTCTATTATCGATTTTGGATGTGGGAACGGAAAGTTGCTTTTGAGGTGCGCAGCTAAGGGAGCAGAAAGAGGAGTTGGGATAGATATAAGTTCCGAAGGCATCAAAAAGGGTGTAAAGTTTGCAGAAATAAACGGCTTAGCGGGTGATTTCAATTTTATCGCCGATGGTCCTGACTCTCTTTCTGATTTCGAAGAAAACGAATTCGATGGAGGCATACTTTCAAACATAATCGATAATCTTCTTCCAGAAGATTCAAGAAAGGTTTTAGAAGAATTCCACAGGATTATCAAACCAAATGGAAAAATATTTCTTAAAGTGAATGATTATGTGGACCCCGTTCAGATGGAAGAGTGGGATGCTGAGAAAATTGAAGAAAACCTCTATAAAGAAAAAGAAGGGCTCTATCTATGGAACTTGAAAGACGAGGAGGTCAGAAATATTTTAAAGGATCACTTCAAAATAGTAAAGCGGGTTGATATCGAATTTGAAGAAGAAGGACAGATCAATAGGCTTTATTATTTAGAAAATTTATAAAGACTAAGACCCGAGGGAAATATGAACCGAACAAAAAGGCTGTCGATCTATTTTGACGGGAAACATTACGACGCTTGGACTGAAAGGAAAGTGGATATACCTTTCTACAAAGAGCAGGTAAAACGATATGGTGATCCCGTACTTGAGCTAGGATGTGGTACAGGCAGGATAACGGTGCCTATAGCTAGAGAAGGCCACGATGTGACGGGACTGGATCTATCTGTTGAATTACTGAAAAGAGCTCGAGAGAAAACTGAGAACGACGATTTACCTGTTGAATGGATAAGAGGGGATATGAGAAGCTTTTCATTGGATAAAACCTTCAATCTTATTTTCATATCTTTCAACTCCATTCACCATATTCTGACCTTGAGAGAGATGGAAAGAGTTCTGAGTAATATCAAAGATCATTTAACAACAGACGGAAGATTCATAGTCGAATTTTTCAATCCTGATTTAGATATATTGAACAGGAATCCCGGTGAAAAACACAACGTGGTAAAATACGCTGATCCTGAAGGAGATGATGAAATCGAGATATTAGAGAAGACCCACTATGAAAAAGCAAATCAACTTCTGCATCTGACCTGGATTTACAAAAGAACAAATGGTAAAATCAAGAAAAAAAGGTGGACAGTTAGAGTCTGGTTTCCTAAAGAAGTGGAAGCGTTACTTCATTATAACAATTTCAAAATGACACATAAGTATGGTGACTTCGATAGATCTAAATTCACTAATAATTCAGGACAACAAATAGTAGTCTGTAAAAAAATATAGACTTTGACAAAGGAATGGATATCAATGTTTGAAAAATTTATCAAAGAAATAAATAATGAATGTTCAGAAAGTAATTTTTCGTTATCTATGAACAATAAAAAAGATGGGAGAATAGATAATCAATACTACTTTGATCTGTTACTTGAAAAAAATGATACAAAAAAGAAATTGATGAATATGAGTATATATGAAGGAAAAATGCCAAATTACAAAGCCTGGATAGAGATGTTCAGTATCAAGCGAGAGGTTGTTTTTAACGATTTCAAATTCATCTATTTTGATTCTGATATTGAATCAAAACTCCTCGATATCGCCTCAAAACTTCTGGGTAAAGGAAGTCGGATCTTCATAGAATATCAGCACGATTACAAGACAAAGAAGGAGTTAAATAAGAGTGTACCAGAACCTTGTTCTAGACTCGGGTATAAATTGTTCAAAAGGGATTTTACTTGGTTCAAAGACTGGTATTTTTCAGAAGGATTTCATGAAGGTAATCAGAGACTGCAGGGAGAAAAGGCGATAGATAAAAAACATAAAAAACGGCAGTTGAATTCTATAAAAATCAAAGTAGAAAAATTTCTGAAAGAGGAAAAACGTAGGAGAGAGTCTCAAGAAAAAGAGGACTCAAAAAAACGAGGCGAAAAAATACTAGAAACAATAAAAAGAGATCACTCATCTGACTAATCTAGCGCTGACTACATCACCGCCGCATCGAGGGCATTCGTCTTTGGGCTCATTAAGCCAACGTCTACATTTCTCACATCTATATTCCCATTCCCATTCCCATTCCTCATCGATCTCCTCTTGAGCAACACCTTTGTAATCTATATCCATGGATCTTGCTAGATTTTGTATCGAATAATCATCCGTTAGAATAGTACCTTCTACATGAAGAGCCAAAGCTACAACTTCTAGATCAGTCTCAGATAAACGAATAGCATCGCCTGTTTTATTTGCATGCTGTCTAACTTTATCCATAATATTCCCAGGAGGGGATAACTCACTTAAGCCTGCTGATCTCATCAATTCTAGTTTCCTATACCATCTCCCTCCTTTGTTTATCTCAGAAAGAACTCCAGGAGGCACATATAGATCCTTGTCTAACGGTATGTTTTTACCAGATAGGATCGCAGAAGTATCTAGTACATATTTCATCACTTCTCTAATTATAGTCATGGATAATAGCCTTTTTCATAAAGATGATGCAAAATGAAAGCTTCCTCAACGTCTGTCACAGATCTTTCACCGAGATTATAGCTTTTTAGAAGAAGGCATATCCTCCCCTGTTTTTAGAGGAAAATTTTTAGATCAAATTGAGAACTTCACTGCTTCTTACATGAATCCATAGAGCTTCCGATGATCTTAGTCGTACACATATTTTTTTGCGCTTATACTGTCTAACAGAATAGACTAGCGCATAAGTTATCTATCATTCTCACATCTGAAATCTGCAAATTTAAAAATTATCTCTAAGGTTTTTTCATTTTTTATTATTTCACTTAACTCCTCTTTATTTTTTGGTCTCTCCCTAAATATGGTCGCGGCTCTTTTTTTTCCTATACCGGGGACTTTTTGAAGTTGCCGAAATGAAACTTTATCTAGATAAAATGGTTGATGTATCCCTGTTACGCTTCTTTGGCCGTGATCAGTTATACAGACATCAAAATAAACTCCTAAGTCTAATGGATACTCTAATCCTACTAACAGAGGATAGGTCCCTATCTGACGACCAAAGGTTGTTTTCCCATCTTGTTTTTCCATAAATACATTTTTCAAAATAGTACCTTCTGGAAGCATCTTTTTCAATAATTGATGATCTATATTTTCTCTAACTTTCTTTTTAAAACGTTTAAAGGTGTTTTTATATCTAACTTCAAATTCATCAGTGTGTGAAAGAACTTGCCTTATATTTATTCTCCTCAAAAGCAGATCTTCTCCAACAATTTCCTCTAGAAATTGGTAATTTTTTTCATAGGTCTCTCTTGTTTCACCTTTCAAACCCCCTAACAAATTTAGTCCAGGTAGGAGCTTTGGCATACCATTGTCTCCACGTTCCCGTCCTATTTTGTTGATAAGTCTTACCGCATTCTTGACCTGATCTGGTTTTGAGTTTAGATTATTTTTTTCTATTACATCGAGGTCTGCTGTTTCCATCCCTAGAGCTAAGACATTTCCAGAGGTAGTATATTCAACAAGCGTCTGTATGGTCCTTTCACTTTTAACTGGATATCCAGCTATTACCGCCGGATTAGCATTATCAACATGAAGTACTTCTATCTGAGGGCATCTTTCATTGATACCTTTAAACAATCGTTTGACTTCTTCAGGTTGGGGGACCGGTATCTCTTTCTCGCCTACTCCCTCGGCTTTATAGCTGATAGTACAAGATTGGCCTCCAATTCTGAAATTACGGATCCCTTTCTCATAAAGGAGTTCGAATTCCTCAATTATGTCCTTCTGATCTCTGAATTGTGGCTTACCATAATCAGGCTCAGAACAAAAAGAACAGCCACCAGTAAAGTATCTTGGGCAGCCTCGATAAGCCGACATCTCTAATAAAAGAGGATCTGGATAATAGGGGTGTCTTTCCACTACTTTATGCCCATACTTTAACCAATCCTCAATCTCTTCAGGTTCTGCCCATCTGTCTTTCCCTTTACCATAAAGGGAATCGAAAAAATAGGCAGAAAGATCTTTGAGAGAATAATGGTCAAATCCTTCGACATCTTGATATCTAGCTAAAGGACCTCCAAGAAAAGTCTCACTAGGTTCTTCTGCGATCTTCTCAGCTTCTTCTACAGTCAAGGGTGTTCCTCCCAAATATTTACCCGGAACTGTGACACCACCATGAACCAGAATGATGTCCGCAAGAGGAACACCGTCTCTTCTATACTCATCAGCTGTGATGTACTCCCAGGTCAAATCTGATTCTCTAGCGACTCCAACTAATTTTCTAACTTCCGGAGAAAGGTAAGGAGGCACTCCCAATAGGCTTGGCTCATCTATATACCCATCTACAACTAAAATGTCGACTCTTTCTCTTCTTTCTGTTTTTTTCTTCCATCTCTCATCCATTCATATCACGTAGTGCTTTTTTGGCCTTTTTTATAGTACCGCTTGTAATGATAGTCTCCACTTCACCATCGTTTATTTTTATCCGATTTAAAATTTCAACAGCCCTTTCTTTACCAGTATGTTTGCATCTTACTATTCCTTGGTCCTGTTCAAAAACTGTCAACCATGGCTTGATCTCATCATATTCTTTTTTAGTAAATTCATTCCTTATCGCACCTATCATCCTCTTTCTATCCGTTTTACCATTTTTTATGATGAAAGATATATACCTTTTTCTATCATCGTTAACAACCATGTTCGAACATAAATGAACATATCTTATAAATTGCACGGTATCCACCAATATTATTTAGCACTTGTTTCTTTTAGATAAAACGATGATTAATTTCTATTATCCTGGAAAAGATTTTCCAAGTATTTCAATAACTGGGGATGCTTGCGCCTTATCTTGCCCTCACTGTGAAAAAAGATTCTTGAGGGGCATGACCCACATCTCTGACGCAGAAGAACTTTATAAATTTGCATGTGAGCTCGAAAAATCCGGAGGGAAAGGTTTCCTTTTGAGTGGAGGTTGTAATGAACAAGGCATGGTACCTATCAAAGATTATTGCAATGCTCTCTCTCTGATAAAAGATAACACATCACTGGAACTCAATATCCATACAGGACTCCCCGATAGAGATCTTGTGAAGAGACTCTCTGAAATCGATGTTGATGTTGTATCATATGATATGATCGGTTCTGAAGAAACGATTAAGATGATTTATGGATTAGATGTCTCACCTTTAGAATATAAAAATGGTTATAAAGCACTTAAAGAGAGTGGTATTAAGGTCGTACCTCATATAACCGTCGGACTAAATGCTGGAAAATTGAAAGGTGAATTCAAAGCAATAGATATGATAGACGATGGTTCTAAAATTGTATTAAATACCCTGATACCTACATATTTTGGGGATAGTGTGAAGAAAAAGGATCTTCTTTCCGTTATCGACTACATAAGTCCTGACACTGAAATAATAATAGGCTGTATGAGAGAAAGGGGTAGAAATGAACTAGAGATCGAATCTCTAAAAAGAGGGGTTGAAGGGATCGTATTACCATCAAAAAAAACTGAAAGATGGGCTAAAAGGAAATTTGAGGTCAAAAGAACGAATAAATGCTGTGTTTTCTAACCATAAACTCCTCCTCCTTTGTATTTGACCCTTAGTGGATAAAATATAGCTGCGGCTTGAGAGAAGACTCCTAGATATACAAAAGCCAATATAGAAAATGATGATTGACTCCTCTCTAGCATCTCCATATTTATATTGTATTCTATTTCTAGATTCTCTTGTGCATTTTGGGCGCTTACATTCAAAGTATATATTTTAAATTCGTTTGCTGATATATTATTCTTTGATATTTCATGGGAATTACCCTCCTCTTCATATATTGGAGCATCATCACCGTCCTCATATATCCTTACATTGAGACTTGTACTATCATTAGCAGAAGAGACAGAGATGTTTCTAAGAATTGTCAGACCTAATCTACCTTTACTGTGAAATTCTATATTTTCACCTTCACTTCTAATTTCGATCGTTTCTTCAACTGAAGATCTACTTTCCATCTCATCAAAAAGGTATGGGGCATATAGTGTTGAAAAAACTAATAAAACTACAATAGCTGTAACAATCGACTTTTTCACTTCTTTCCTGGCAATCAATGTTTTAGTACTAAATGTCCTGTGTCTTCTGATCCTAATTAATCTAAAGATGAAGTGTTGGATACATAAAATAAGAGCCCAGCCAAAAAGCATCAAAATCGAATGGTATATGGGGAAATAGAGAGGTTCTAAAGAGGGGTCATTTAAATATATTATTAGGGGAAACAATACAGCCATACCAAATAATTGATAGGCAAACAATTTTTTCTTGAATTTTTTTAACTTCTCTAGTCTGTGAGTTCCTTCAAGTTTTTCCTGTAGCTCTTTCAATCTTCTAATCCTAGTGATCTGCGTCGGTTCTTCTACTTTATCCTCTAATTCTTCTAACTTCTTTTTCAAATCCGGACTAGGTTCCTGAGTTGATTTCTTCTTTTTGGCCATAAAATAGTATATTAATCTATATTTTCCTTTATAGGAGTTTCGCTTGGAATTTAGTTATCAAAAAGGGTAAAGCGTATTCCGGGATCTTCATTTTTTCTTCTATGTTAAATAATTCACCCTTTATACTGATGTGTTCGACTTCTGGTAAATCTTCAAATTGGATTTCATATTTTTTATCAGTAAGGACCTCAGGAATCGCATCTTTCAATGGATCGAAATCATCAAGTTCATCGATCATTATCTTTTGGACTTTCAAAAAAGAACCTCCATGTATAGAAGTAGGAAGTCTTATCAACCTTTTTGTATCTCCTGTAACCGGTTCATCTGTTGAGCCTATGATCTTTGAACCGATCTCCTTTACATTTTCTTCCTCTAAAATACCTTTGATGATCTGTCTGAATTTTTTTGCATTCACTCCTCTTTTTTCTCCAGAAAAGACATTGAGTGTCTCTTCTTCCAGAACTTTTTTCCATTTTTTCCTTTGAAATAGATCTTCATAAAGACCTGAAGCTGTTTTAGAGCCAATACCGTGCTTTTCTTGCATCTCAGATATCACTTTGTCCTCTTCCATTCTATGCCATCTTTCTAATAGATTAGTTGTCAGTTTTCTAGTTTTTTTTCGCCATCCACCTTCTTTTTTATCTGGTAATTGGTATGATCTCTTTAAGTTATCTATTTCTTTATATTCTCCTACCTTTATGTTTGTATATGGTAGAATCACATCTAAATCCAAACCTCTCCCTGTGATATGATCAACGATCTCCCTCCTGGCTTGAGCAGACATTTTCAATATTTTGTCTTTTCTAACATGCACATGGTATCCTCTATGACCCGAAAAAAACAATTTCATCTCCTCTTTCTTAAAACCAAAATCTTCCATGAGAAAATCATGTATCAGTAAAGAGCATTTTTCTTTAACCTTTTCAAGTTGTTCAAAATAAGTAAGTGTCTCACTTCCTGAGAGGTGGTCTGCATCTAAATCAAAAACTAAGTCAGCACCCAGCCATTCTTTGTCTGCCATTGGAACTTCAGGGTTAGAATAATATGCTGTAGAATAATATGAATGAATAGGTGTTTTCTTCTTTAAAAATTGTTTTGACTCTCGTTTAGATCGAAAAGCTACAGGTCGATGCATACCTTCGCTATCAAAGTAAACGAAGGCGAATTCCCTCATAGTAAATCTATAAGGTAAAGCTATATCTGCCTGGTAATAATAGTCGCGTAGAACCTGATTTAGGAACTTTAAAGATTTTTTGCTCGGCCTCACAGCTATGTATCAAATTGAATAGGTAAAAGATTTTTGGAAGGTTTCGATAATCACTTCTGAATCTTATTTTTAAGCAGAAACCTCAGATAACTTTTAAATACTACTTTTACCCCATTAATATAACGATGGGCGCAAGAGCAAGGACCATGGGATTGTTCGGTTTCATGTTTGTATTCTTCATCATAGTCGGATGGTTG
>CAZRSB010000063.1:0-9300 GCA_964602715.1 uncultured Thermoplasmata archaeon
ATCTCTATCAGCCGACATTGATTTCAAATCTTCTTATTTCGGGATGAAGCCCTTATTTCGGCTTTGTAGAATACCTTTTTGAAGGCATAGATAGTTTTATCAATATTTTCAAATGCATTTGAATTGAAATTCCAATTCTCACTCGAAGCAAGTTATCGTGATATAGAAGTAGATAAGTGCATCCGAATTCTGAATGACTCTGTATCTACAGGAATTACATTCCTTTGATTCTATGGAAATTCATTTCCTAGCAAAAATCAAGAAATGTAAGAACTCAAAATAGAGAAATGTCTCAGGACTTAATCCTTCCATCCTCACTATCATCGAGGAATAGAAGATTCCTCTACCATTGGAATTATGAAATAACTCCGATCCGTTCACGGAAGCAATTCAAGATGCTAGCTTACAATGCTCATCGACGAGCGATGAGCATGTGTAGCTAAGGTATTCTACAAAGCCATTAAAAAACAAAATTTAAATATCGAGGACTACTACGTTAATTCGTATGCTTAATATTAACAGTTCCGAGGTAAGACTGAAAATGACTGAAGAAAACATTTTTTTAAGGAGGCCTATTAAAAATGAAAAGGGCTAAAGCATTTTTTGTAACTTTTTTACTATCATTGTTTACTTACTTATTACTTACTTTAGCTACAGGCATGCCAGAATATTCGATGGCTCAAAGTGAGCCTTGGAATGAAATAATTTGGAGTTTTGAAGTATTTGTTATAGGCATTTCTATAAGTTTAATAGTGGCGGCAGTGGTTGACCATATCTTATGCAAAACAGGAAATTTTAGGATGATGAATCCGATCAGATGGATTATTATGGTTGTTTATACTATACCTTTATTCTTAGAAATGGCTAAAGCCAACTTCGAAGTCGCTTACAGGGTAATAACAGGTGAGATCAAACCAGGAATTGTTAAAATAGAACCAGATTTACAAACGGATCTTGGACTCACATTTTTAGCCAATTCAATAACTCTAACACCGGGGACTTTAACTGTAGATATCGATGAGGAAAAGAGTGAGATGTATATCCATTGGATAAAGGTGGGAGAGGATCCAACCGAAAATATTGCCGGAAAATTTGTAAAATGGATACGGAGGTTTGCCGAATGATTGATTTGACTACTGCACTGTATGCCTCGGTAATCGCGGTCGTAATATACATAATCATATGTTCATTTAGAATAATATTAGGTCCGACAGTCGCTGATAGAGTAGTAGGATTAGATACATTAAATACAATGGTAATTGCAGGTATGATAGCTCTTGGAGCGGCGATGGTCGAAACACTATTTATTGATATAGCGATTGTTTATGCAATTTTGTCTTTCATATCCACCCTTTATATAGCAAAATATCTTGAAGGAGGTATTTCTTAAAATGACTTTGCCGGTACTTTTCATATTGATACTTTTGATAGTCTCAGTAGTTTTCAATGCTCTTGGAGCTATCGGTCTTCATAGATTTCCTGACGTATACACGAGATTACATGCGGCAACTAAATGTACTACTTTTGGAACAATATTCATGACTTTTACAGTTATAGCTTACAGTATGAGAGAATACTTTATAACTGAGGAAACTAGATTTTTGAGTATGGCTATCCATACCTTTATTGCTCTTTTAGCTCTTTTAGTTACAAACCCAACAGGAGCACATGCGATAGCAAGAGCTGCTCACATCGTAGGGATGAAACAAGAGCAGATAGAAAGTATATGGTTCATATCAGAAAGAGATGAATTAAGAGAGGCAGATCTCGAACAAACTGAGCCTGTGAGTACGGATGAAGATCAAGGACCCTTGGAGGTGGAATAAAATGGTAGGCATTTTACAGATAATTCAATTTTTAGTATTGATTGGTTTGATCTTGACGGCTTTGGCGGTGGTAATTTTCAAAGACCTTATTTCTGCAGCTATAGCTCTAGGTGCAAGTAGTCTATTATTGTCTCTTCAGTTTTTTATACTTAGAGCACCTGATGTCGCCATAGCAGAAGCAGCCGTTGGAGCGGCCTTAACTACAGCTATATTCATATTTGCTATTAAATCAACTAAAAGAAAGGAGGGATACACATGAGAAAGCCAATAGCGATTCTTGCTCTTATCATTCTCTTTATATTTCTAACTATGGGCGCAGTAGAGATGAGGCCATTTGGACAACCCGAAGAATCTGACATGGATGATTATTTCTTATATGATGAAGATGAAGGGAGCCAGGCTCATAATCAGGTTAACAATGTAGTCACTGCTGTTTTATTCGACTATCGAGGTTTAGATACATTAGGTGAAGCGACTATTTTGTTCACTGCAGTCTCTAGTGTTTTAACGGTATTGCGAAAATTTAAGAAAAAAGAAGGTGATTAAGAATGGTTACTTCTTTTGTATCCAATCTAACAAAACAGGTAAAACAGGTGGTCATTAAATGAATTGGCGTATGTCCAGGATCGTTAGGACGGTTACGGATTTTCTTATAGTGCCTATAATCGTTTATGGTGCCTATCTAATCATTCATGGGCATTTGAGTCCTGGTGGTGGATTTCAAGGAGGAGCAGTTATAGCTTCCTCTACCGCTCTTTTGATTATCGCACATGGGTCCCTACGTGAACACAAAAAGGACTTCTCTACTATTGAATCTCTAGGCTTGACCATGTTCATTTTGATCGCTCTACTTGGGATTGGCTCGACCATGTTTTACAATTTTTTAGCGGGTACTGGTGGTCTATTTGGAGCAGTCATACCTGAAGGTGTTAATCCAGGTTATATCAACACGGGCGGAACAGTCCCATTGATGAATATTTTTGTAGGTGTAAAAGTCGCTGCATCGCTTAGTCTTATAATTTGGATTATGGCTAAGCAGACATTTAGTACTGAATCAGAAAAGCAGGAGGTGAAAGATTGAATTGGGAATCGATTTTGATGACGATGCCTTACATGACTGTGATAATTCTTTTTATGATAGGCCTATTCACTGTCCTTTTTAAGAAAAACTTGATAAAAATTATAATGGGCATAGCAATAATGCAGAATGCAGTCAATCTTTTCTTAGTGTCTTTGGCTTATAGAAGAGGTGAACACGCACCAATATTCACCAGTGCAGAATCTACGGAGATGGTGATGCCGACAGCTCATGCATTGACATTGACAAGTATCGTAATCGGTTTAGCAACAACTGCTTTACTTCTTTCTTTTGTGATCATGATAAAGAAACATTACGGCAGTATAAACACTGACGATGTAAGGCGGTGTAGAGAATGAATACAGATTTAATACAACATTCACCAGCTTTGGTTCTCGCGGTTCCTTTACTTTTTGCTTTTCTAATACCTATTGTTGGTAGAATATCTAAGAAAGCCCGAGATGTTATTTTCTTTTTAGGTTTAATAATAATGGGTCTATTTGTATCAATAATGGCCTACGAAGTATACACCGTAGGTGAATGGTCTTATGTTTTTGGTGGAGGGAGCGTAACTCCAGACGGAGCAGAATCTTCTTTTTTTAGGATCTTATTTGTTGCAGATGGCGTTTCTGCCATGGCTAGCATCACTCTTACAATTTCCGCTATAGGTGCAGCCATCTATTCTTATGCATTTATGAAGGATGAAACCGGGAAAAATAAGTTCTACACTTTATTTCTATTGATGGTGGCGGGCGTTAATGGAATGGTTCTCACTGGAGATCTTTTCAATCTTTTCGTTTGGTTCGAAGTAGCCTCGGTTTCTTCTGCTGCGCTCATCGCTTTTCAGAATTATAAAGGAAAAGCAGTTGAAGCCGCTTTAAAATATATGGTTCTCAGTGTAACTGCTGGTTTATTCTTTCTTTTCTCGGTAGGTTTGTTATATGGTCAATACGGCGTATTAAACTTTCAGCTTCTTTCGGAGAGTATAACTGGAACAAATATAGATAAACTTGCTCTAGTACTCATGGTAGTTGTTTTAGCTCTAAAATCCGGAGCTGTCCCTTTACACTTCATTATCCCTGATGCTTATTCTATGGCGCCTGGTTCTGTAACGTCGGTTTTAGTGGTGGCAAGTCAGGCTGGACTTTGGGTACTGTTCAGAGTCGTATTCTCACTCTATGGTGTGGCTGTGAACACTTCGGCTATAGGATGGATAGTGATTGTTTTAGGTGTGCTTTCTATGTTCATCGGGGTTACCATGGCTCTTGTTCAAAAAACCGTTAAAAGATTGATGGCTTATCATGCAATATCTCAAACTGGTTATATGCTTTTAGGGGTCGGGGTAGGGATAGCTGTTATGGGAACAACCGATATGGGCTCATTCGGTAGAGATGCTATGGTAGGAGGAATATTCCACATAATAAATCACGCAATGTATAAAGGCCTTTTATTTTTAACAGCTGGAGCCATAATATTTAAAACTGGAATAAGAAAATTGGACGATCTTGGCGGACTAGGGCATTCGATGAAATGGACCATGGGTTTTTTTATCATAGGCGCGTTAGCAATTGCGGGTATACCTCCATTCAACGGTTTCGCATCTAAATTGATGATATATCAATCGGTTTATAGGTTCAACCCGATACTTTCGATAATCGCGATGGTGGTGAGTATCCTTACTTTAGCGTCATTCGTCAAAGTTTTCCACTCGATATTCGTGGGGCCGAAGGATGAGGAAATATTCAATACTGGTGAAGTCCCAAAACCTATGCTTGCAGGTATGGCTATTTTGGCTGCGTTCGTTATTCTATTCAGTTTATTCCCGGGCATGGTCGTTTCCAATATAGTAGAACCTGCTGTTGAAGCCTTAGGGGTGATATCTTGAAGGGATTGACATATCAGTGGGTTTCTGTCAGTGATTGGCACCCTTTAGTATTGATATTATTGGCATTGATAGTAGCAGTAGTGGTTTATCTGCTCTATCGGATGGGTAATCCTTCTTACAAAGAGACGAAATACAAACGAGAACCTTTCCTTTCCGGCAATCGATCACCAGAAGATTCCGATGCCCTTCATATAGGGGGAAGTAATCTTTATTGGGGTTTCACTCGTGCTTTAAAAAATTATTTTGAACCTTTAGTTAAAGGACATACAGGTATTCTAAATGATTATCTGTATTGGTTAATTATAACTATAGCCGTTGTCATGGTAGTGGTTTATATTGTATGAGGTGTAATGATGAAACTTTCAAAAACGTTCGATAAATCTTTATGGGTATTCCACGTAAACAGTGGTTCGTGCAACGCTTGTGATATCGAAATAGTATCTTCAGTCACTCCAAGATATGACGTCGAGAGATTCGGTATAAAACTTGTCGGTACACCTAGGCATGCGGATGTACTTCTGTTTACAGGACCTGTAATAAAGAAAACAAAGGAAAGAGTTTTAAGAATATATGAACAGACTCCAGATCCTAAGGTTGTCATGGTCATCGGAAACTGTGCGAGCACAACCGGAGTTTACTATGATAGCTATGCTGTAGAGGGTCCAATCGATACTTTGCTTCCCGACGATGCGAACTTGATATACGTTAACGGTTGTCCCGTTAGACCCGAAAATATAATAAACGGAGTTAAAGAAGCTTGGTTGTATCTTGAAGAATTAAGAGGTGATCAAGGATGAATCAGGAAAGACTTCCGCTGAATTTAGAGGAACTTAGGGCTCATCTTAGTGAGAAATTGGATGATAAGATCGAGGAAATCAGGACTGAAAAAATCGAGAAAGGTCTCTCTCAAAAACCGATGAAGCTGTTGTGGATGAAAGTTCCACGAGAGCATTTTCGAGAGGCTGTTGAGGTCATAGCGGATATACAGATCCCTCATCTGTCTGTTGCATCCGGCTCAGACAAGGGAGATTTCGTAGAATTGATATACCATTTTATGGTGAATCACGGTTACCGGAATGAAGAAACCGCTGTCAATTTGAAAGTCCACCTTCCTAAAGATGATCTAACTATTCCCACTATTACTGACTTAATTCCCGGAGCGATAACTACAGAAAGAGAAAAACAGGAATTTTTAGGTATAGATGTCATCGATATCCCAGATGACAGAAGGATGTGGCTCGATGAGAATTATCCCGAAGACAGGTATCCCTGGCGTTGGGACGAGAAGGGTATGGAGGACATGTCTAGGCATGTACACGAGAATGAAGAGACCTTTGAAGAGCCCGTAGCGAACAGGGTTAAAGATGAGGAGGATGGTGAGTAAGTATGGTGAAAGATGGAGATACAGCTACATATGAAGTCCCAATCGGCCCGATACATCCTGCGTTGAAAGAACCTTTCAAAGTCAATTTCAAGCTAGAAGGTGAGGAGATAGTTGATGCAGATCCCAAACCAGGTATGAATCACAGAGGAGTCGAGTTCATGGGAATGCACAGGCATCCTATGAAAGTCATACCACTAGCGGAACGTACCTGTGGTATATGTTCGATCGTCCATCAGCACATGTATACGAGTGCTGTTGAGCACGCTGCGGGTATAGTCCCTACCGATAGATCGAGATATATAAGAACAATTATGATGGAATTGGAGAGAATACATTCCCATGTCCTTTGGGCAGGAGTGGCGGCTCACGAGATAGGTTTCGATACCCATATGCATTTTACTTGGAAGATAAGAGAAAAGGTGATGGATCTTCTAGAGGAAATCTCAGGAAACAGAGTAAACTATTCGATGTGGACATTTGGCGGTGTTCGGAGAGATATAAAAGAGGACATGTATCCTAAAATAGAGGAGACCTTGAACTATTATGGAGGTCTTTACGATAAGCTCGAAGATATTTTCTTAGGCGATCCAAGCATTCGTCACAGGACTAAAGATATCGGTATACTGACTAAAGAAAAGGCTCTTGAGCTGTGTGGAGTCGGTCCTACAGTTAGAGGTTCAGGAGTCAAAAAAGACGTGAGGATCGATCAACCCTATTGTGCTTATCCCGATCTTGACATGGATTATGTTTTACCCTCTCGTTACGGTTATGAAAACAAGGGTGATGTTTTTTCGAAGACCTTGGTAAGATTGAAAGAAATTCTTCAATCTATCGACCTGATAGAACAGTGTATAGAAAAGATGCCTGAAGGAGATATAACAAGTGAACCGAATAAAGCAGGTATATTCAATAAACTCAAAAAAGCCTCAGGTGAAGGAATAGGAAGACTTGAAGCACCTAGAGGCGAAGCTATGCATTACGTGAGATTGACAGAAGACAATGAAGATGTTGAGAATTGGAAAATCAGAGCATCGACTTACAACAACCTAGCTACTTACGCTCCTATGTTCATGGGAGAGCAGATAGCTGACATACCCATAATCGCGGCATGTATAGATCCCTGTATTGGCTGTATGGACAGGGCGGAGATAGTAGATGTCGACACGGGTGAAAAAAAGAAATACTCTAAGGAGGAACTCCATGAACTCTCGGTTCAGAAGACTGAGAATATGTTAGGAGGTATCGATAGATGAATATTGAGTTTGTATCTGGAAATTGGATATTGAACATAATTTTTGTACTACTGCTCTCTTTAGTGGGAATCTTCTTAGGTCTTCTCTACAAAGGCTTTGACAGGAAGATAACCGCGATGATGCAGTCTAGGATAGGACCTCCGATCACACAACCTTTTAGAGATGTAAGAAAATTGCTGAGTAAAGAAACCATAGTGCCTGAAAATGCTTTAGAAATCATCTTTAATGGAGCTCCGATATTAGCTCTTATCGCTCCTTTAGTTGCGCTTATGTATCTTCCGATAGGGCCTTTAGGTCCTTTGATGGAAGGATATGGAGATCTTATTTTAGTACTATACCTTATAGCTATACCTGCTTTGGCAATGGCGGCTGGTGGTCTTTCTAGCGGTTCACCATACGCTACGGTAGGTGCACAGCGTGAAGTTGTTCTCATGATGAGTTATGAGTTACCATTGGCAATTTCAGCTATAACTGTCGCATGGAAAATGAACAATGTGGTCGCAGCTGATATCAACCCTTTCTCACTTGAGGTCATTTCTTCTAACCCTGTATGGGGTCAAGTGGGATTGATTGGTGGTCTTGGCTTTGCAATGATAGTTTTTACCCTTTTTGCAGTACTACCGGGAGAATTATCTAAAGAACCGTTTGGACAGGCTGAAGCGAAGACCGAGATAGCCGATGGCGTTTTTGTTGAATACACTGGAAGAAATCTTGGTTTGTTCTACGTAGCTAAATCAGTACAAATGATAGTGTTAGGTAGCTTGGTGATCGCCCTTTTCTTTCCTTATCAGTTATCTTCGCTATTAGAACCCTGGATAGCATTGGGTGGTCCTACAGTTCCTATAGTTGATATGGGTCTTTGGATACTGATAGCTGATAGCGCCTTTTATCTATTCAAACTGTTAGTCGTGATCTACTTTGGCGTTTCTCTTGTTAGAGTCGCTTTCGCTAGATTCCAAATCGATAAGGTGAGTTATTTCTATTGGGTTCCGATAAGTATAATAGGCCTCATTGGTTTACTTTTTGTAGTTGTAGGAGCTACGTTTTGAGGTGATTTAAATATGCCAACATCTACTATATATCTCCTGATAAAACAGCTGTTTAAGAAGAAAGCGACAAATCCTTTCCCTTTGAAGCGCGCCCCAGACGATATGACCTTGGCAGCGGAATTGGTAGAGAAGGGGGAATTGGAGATCAATCCCCCGGTTGAAGTACCAGAAGGTTTTAGGGGCAAACTCAGATATGATAAAGAATGCTGTGTTGGATGTAAGATGTGTGTGAGAGTATGTCCATCTGAAGCTTTAATATTCAAAGAAGAGGAAGACAAAGTCAAACATTATGTGTCTCGGTGTACCTTCTGTGGTCAGTGTGCTAATATATGTCCTGTAGACTGCTTTGAATTTTCAGAAGAGTTCCTTATGGCTGGAAGAGACAAGAATGCCGAAGATATGAAAATAAACCCGTAACTCACCCACTATTCGGGCTTTTTGAGTTTTGGGATATCTCTCCATTCATCATTTTCGAGTAGTTCTACCAATTCGTCCTTCGCTTCTTTTAATTTGTTTGTCATCTCCTCTTTGAGGCTAATATCTTTGAGCTGAACACCTATCAAAAATACTTCTTGGTACGTGTCTCTTTCTGGTGCTTCGCAATCCGGACCGATCTCTTCACTTCCGTTCTTGTATTCATACCCTAAACAGCGGAAGAGGACGATGGCACGTTTCCCACTCTTAATAATAGTTTATTAGGCATAATGAATTCAACCGATTTCAATCTATATTTTCTACAAAGCTTTCCTTTGATAAATTTTTTATATTTAGGAAGGGGTATTGTAACTATGTACAGAAGAGTGATATTACCTACTGACGGATCGA
>CAZRSB010000064.1:0-8940 GCA_964602715.1 uncultured Thermoplasmata archaeon
TGGGCCCGACCGGATTTGAACCGGCGACCGTCTGGTTATGAGCCAGATGCTCCACCAACCTAAGCTACGGGCCCTTTCACAATGATAGTGTTCAAACTTAATTATTTATCCTATTTAAGATTACTGATTGGGAAAAAATTATTGGTGAGCGGTATAAACTTAAAAGAGATTTGTGGAAATTTTTCAAGACTTTTTCAAGACTAATTGATCAGATCTATCCACAGAAAATTTCTTTTCACCAAATCTACGTTAAGTATATTACTATGTTACAACGTTTATTAGATGGTCCTGAAGGTAAAATAAATTTGAAGAACATTATGAGAAATCATAATTGTATACCTCTAATTTTTATATCTCTAATTCGCTTATCCATGGATTAATAATATATAACTTTGAAATTATCCCGAAGAGATGTCATTTAGTGATATAGTCGGAGTTCTAATAGTTTATTTATATGTGGGTTTTTTAATCTTAGTTTCACGATACTTATTTCCAGAGAAGTCCTCTGTTGCAAGAAAATTTTTACATATAATGGTAGGAAATATAATCTTCATACTTCCTCTTTTTGATGCTCGATGGGTAATGGTATTATTTGCTGCGGCACCTTTCATTTTTCTGACATATCTTATCAGTCCTCAATCACCGTTAGATCTGAGTAACTCAACACACTCTTCAGGCCATGATTTGGGACTCGTTTATTACTCAATAAGTTGGACTATCCTTGCATTATTATATTTTGAACATCTAGACGTGATAGCGGTAGGAATCATCTGCATGTCCTACGGGGATGGTGCTGCATCTCTTGTTGGGAAAAAATATGGAGAGCATTATTTTTCTATTACTAGAGATAAAAAAAGTTTGGAAGGATCTATATCTATGATATTATCATCCAGTTTGATGATCTCACTAGCTCTTTTTTATTTAGATGCATTTCCTGAAAGGCTAATTGTTATTCCTTTAGTTGTTGGTATTGCCACAATTATCGAATTGGTTTCGATCAATGGATCAGACAATCTACTAATTGCTTTGATAGCTTCAACAAGTTATTATATCATTATACACTTGTTTTAGTTAGATGCGATTCGTGGTCATTGATGGTTTAGATGCAGCTGGAAAAGATACACAAGCTCAGTTATTAAAGGAAAATCTAGAAGAAAAAGGAGAAAAAGTAGAGATATATTCTCATCCTTCTTCTAAGTGTGTTTTTGGTTCGAAAGCAGAGGAAGCTCTTTTGGGAAATGGGAGATTCAGTAAAGCAAGGGCGAGTTTTTTCTTTACATTGGATGTCATCGATTCCATATTAAAAAGTAAAAATGACGTAGATACGATCATTTTTGTCAGATACTTATGTAGTGTTGCTTATTTACCCCAGCCTTTTGTTGAAAGATCATATAAATTTTTCTCCAGCCTATTTCCTACTTCACCCTATATGTTTTTTCTCGATGTAGAACCGAAAGATGCTGTAAATAGAATAGGAAAAAGAGAAAAAAAACAGATATTTGAAAATGAGGAAGACATCAAAAAAGTTAGAAAAAAAGTTCAAAATTTATTGGACGATTGGCACGTCATCGAAACTTCAAAACCTATATCTCAGGTCCAAAAAGAAATAGAAGAAATTATCGAGCAATAGAGGAAAGTAATGATGGTAAAGGAAACACAAAAGAGTTTGACAGAAAATATAAATTGTGAATCAAGGCTATTTTAACATCTTATATTAAAAGTGAGTAATTATTTTTCTTATCGAAGGCTAAGTAATATTCTCTTTAACCGTGATCTCTTTTACTTCTCTACATGTTTCATTATTACCTGAGATAAAGTTGGTCCAATGCCTTTTACTCTCTGCAAGTCCTCTTCTGTAGCTTTTCTGAGATCCTGAAAAGAATGGTACCCATTTTCATAGAGTAGCTCCGCTTTTGATTTTCCTATACCGTCTATTCTGGTAAATTCCTCTAAAGCTCCTTCTTTCGAGAGTTTTTGACTGTTTACTTCCTCTCCTTTTTCATCAATTTCTTTTTCCTCTATTTCTTCTACTCCCTCATCGATCGACTCTGCGTCCTCTCTTTCTTCATCAGAGTCTTCTAATTCCTCCTTTACATATATATCCTCCATTTTGATTTCTTCAAAGAATTCCTCTCCTTCATAACTTATGATTTGATAATCACTATCCGAAACTTGAGAGTTATCAGTAGAAACAGCTGATAAAACTATACGGCTTTTATCTCCTTCCTTTGTGGGTGAAGGTATGAAAACTTTCACAGGGAGGGAATATTCTTCATCACCGTGTAAAGTAACTTCTCCTTTAGGTATCTTTACTTCCCAATCATCGTTAGAAGTTTCTATTCCAAGTTCGAAGCATTCCTCACCCTTTCCTTTTCTGATAAGATCAAAATAGTAAACGCATTTTTTCTCATTGTATTTTTCTTCCTTGTCTTGAGATGCTTTGACTTGTATTTCAGAGGACTTTTTTTTCCTTATAAAGGTGACTCCAAGAACAACCATGAATAGGAGACTAGCTAAAACTAATATCATAATCATTTCATTCATTGAAAAAATAGTATCTGTGTCTGTATCTTCGTGATTGATATCAACATCAATCAAAGAAAAAGTGTCTTCTTTATGACCTTCAGTAGAAACTATAATCACATATTCACCAGATTGTTCGGGTATCCATTCAAAGGTTTTGATCCCACAGTCTCCACCTTCCAAAATCATCTCTTTTCTCATCTCGTAGACAGGTTCATCTACAATCTCAGCAGCCTCTATTTCACCATCATAATCTTCAGAGAGATATACTTTTAAGCTCACATTCTGCGTTTCTTTAACTTCGCCTTCGTTTTCCAAGTTAACCTCAATAAATATTGTTTCGTCCTCAACCACTTCTAGATCAACAACATAATCATCATCTAAAGCCAGTGGTTGATCTGTTGAATCATTTACAGTATCATCGTTCACATGCCATATTGTGATAAACTTTTCATGATGATCTGCGACTGAAAATTCCATACCATCAGCTGGCTCAGACATCAATACATCACTATCCTCAGGCCAGTTCAAAATCTCCGTTTCAGTTACCTCCCACTCAACTTCAACTTCTACTCCAGTAAGATCGAGTTCTTCATCTTTTATGTAGCTCATCTGGTCGGGATCCTCGATAACATTAATACCAACGATAGAATCCTCTATCACATCAAAGTCTCTAGACTCAGCATCATCGTCAGAAGAAACTTCAAAAGAGTATTCATCCGGCTCTTCGGATTTCCATATAAATTGGCTAGAAAATGTCTGTCCGCCTTCTAAAGTCACTTCTTCCTCTAGGTCCGAGTATATTGAATCTCCTCCTTTATCGTGAGCATCGTAGACTACAAATTCGATATCCTGCGTGGCCGTTTCTGCCCCTATATTTTTCACAGTATAATTAACTATCTGATATTCTCCTTCTATTATCTTATCATCATTGTCTATACTTACATCAAACTCTGCCCTCTCCGATACGGTAATATTTTGTGTCGTTGTCTTTCCACTTGGTTTGTGAGTTACAACCACTTCCTCATCCTCAATATTTAATCTATCTCCATGCCCTAGTTCATTCAAAATATCTTCATGATCATAACACACAATATTAGGTTCAGCAACTTCCCAAATAAACTTGATTTCCATGCCAGAAAGATCTAATTCTTCTCCTTCCACGTACTCTGTTTTATCAGGAGAGGTTTCTATTTTGATATTGATAACACGATCCTCATAAACTTTCAGTATCTCTGTCTCACCGAACACCTGCTCGTCTTTTCTATCAACATGCCACACTTCTATTCTCTCTTGATGATTGTCTTCGATAGTTAAAGGAGTTTCGTCATTAGGTTCCGTTTCTAATACTTCATTATCTTCAGACCAAGTTAGTTGTTCAGTACCAGCAACTTTCCAATCCAACTCTACTGTCAACCCTTCAAGGTCAAGTTCTTCGCTCTCTATGTACTCCATCCTCTTAGGATCTTCTACAACAGTCATCTCAGTAACGTAATCCCCATCTACCACCAGTTCCTCCGTCTCAGCTGTCTCACCAGATGGTGTGTGTGTTATCGTCATCCTTTCTCCATCAAACTCCAGTTCAAGCGTCGTCCCATGAGCTGGATCATTTGTCAAATCATCATGTTCATAAGAGACTGTTTCCACTTCCCCATGGTTCCAGATCAATTTTACTTCTAAGCCTGTAAGATCTAATTTTTCGCCCTCTATGTACTCTGTTTTTTTAGGTGGTGTTTCTATCTCGATGTCTATGACGGAATCATGCTTAAGTTCAACATCCATATAGTCAGAATCTGAAACATCTTCATTCTCATGGCTCGTAGCTGTTAGAGTTATTTTGTTCGTTACTCCTCCAGCATCTTCCGGAATCGTCACTTTGACTTCTATCATCTCAGTATCACCTACATTGACATCTATTGTAGAATCTCCGACTATCTCTACTGTCCAATCTTCTTTTGTATCTTCAACATCTAAATCGTACGTATCATCCACATTACCTGTGTTCTCTATATCAAACTCATAGGTGTAATTATCCGCTTCTTGCTCTGTCACATCATCAGGAGCAATTACTGTAACGGATACATCTTCATCATAGGTAACATCCATAGAATCAGAAGCTATAACTTCTTCATCTATTTGACTAGTAGCAGTTAGTTTTACTGTGTTTGTTCCTTCTTCAGCATCGTTAGGGATAGTTACTTCGACTTCTACCGTCTTATTATCGTCTACATCAATATCTATTGTAGTATATCCAGCTATCCCTAATGTCCAGTCTTCTGTATCATCAACATTTAGATCGTACGTATCATCCACATTACCTGTGTTCTCTACATCAAACTTGTAAATGTAAGTCCCTGGAGAATCTTGCGCCTCATCTCCAGGAGCTGTTACTTTAACGGCATATTCAGCTTCATGAGTCACATCCATTGAATCGGAATCTGTAACCTCTGGATTTTCCTGACTTGCAGCTATCAGAGTTATTTTATTCTTCACTCCCCCAGCATCATCGGGAATGTCAACAGTTACCGTCACATCTTCATATTCACCTACGTCAATCTCAACGGTATCTTGGACTTCTACTGTCCAACCTTCATCTCCCTCAATAGTCAGCTCATACGTATCATCCACATTACCTAGATTTTCAACAGTGAAGTCAAAATAGTGTTCTCCTGATTCCTCTACATCTGCATCGTCAGGAGCCATCACTTCAACATTGTGATCTTCATCATAATTCACATCCATAGTATCAGAATCTGAAATATCTAGATTATCCTCTCTTGTAGCTGTCAAAGTTACAGTATTTGTTCCTTCTTCAGCATCGTTAGGGATAGTTACTTCGACTTCTACCGTTTCAGTATCACCAACATCAACATCTATGGTATTGTGTTCGACTATCTCTACTGTCCAATCTTCTTTTTCATCTTCAATATCTAAATCATAAGTGTCATCTACATTCCCTGTGTTTTTCACATCAAAGTCGTAAGTGTAAGTCCCTGGTGAATCTTCCGTCTCATCTCCAGGAGCTATTACTGTTACGGCATATTCAGCTTCAAGAGTCACATCCATAGAATCAGAATCTCCGGCAGGTTCTGTATCTGGATCTTCTGTACTTTCAGCTGTCAGAGTTATAGTACTTGTCTCTCCTCCAGCATTATCGGGAATTTCAACAGTTACCGTCACTTCTTTAGATTCACCTACATCGACATCAACTGTGTCCTGGACTTCTACTGTCCAACCTTCATCTTCCTCAATAGTCAGATCGTATGTATCATCCACATTACCTAGATTTTCAACAGTGAAGTCAAAATAGTGTTCTCCTGATTCCTCTACCTCTGTATCCTCAGGAGCATACACTTCAACGGCATAATCTGCTTCAAGAGTCACATCCATTGAATCGGAATCTGAAACATCTTCATTCTCATGACTCGTAGATGTCAAAGTAACAGTGTTTGTCACACCTCCAGCATTATCGGGAATTTCAACAGTTACCGTCACTTCTTTAGATTCACCTACATCGACATCAACTGTGTCCTGGACTTCTACTGTCCAACCTTCATCTTCCTCAATAGTCAGATCGTATGTATCATCCACATTACCTAGATTTTCAACAGTGAAGTAAAAACAGTGTTCTCCTGATTCCTTCACCTCTGTATCCTCAGGAGCATACACTTCAACGGCATGTTCAGTTTCAAGAGTTACATCCATTGAATCGGAATCTGAAACATCTGAGTTCTCAGCACTAGTGGCTGTCAGGCTTATAGTGTTGGTCACTCCTCCCGCATCTTCTGGGATGGTAACTTCAACTGATACAGTTTCGGTTTCTCCCACATCAATGTCTATGGTAGTCTCACCTTCTATCTCTACAGTCCATTCTTCCTTTTCATCGACAGATAGCTCATACGTATCATCCACATTACCGGTATTCTCGACTTCAAAGTCGTAAGTGTAAGTATCTGCTATTTGTTCTGTCGCGTCCTCAGGAGCAGTGACTCCGACGCAATAATCATTGATCGTCAATGTCTGTTCGGTGGTGTCAGTTATCGCATCGTCATCTATATGCCATACTGTGATAGACTCTTCATCATGTTCCGCTACTGTTAATTCAGTACCATCAGCAGGATCAGACTCTAGCTTATCGTAATCTTCAGTCCATTTCAAATTCTCCTTTCCTGTTGCCTCCCAATCAACTTCAACTTCTAGACCAGTAAGATCGAGTTCTTCACCTTTTATGTAGCTCATCTGGTCGGGATCCTCGATTACATTGATACCAACGATAGAATCCTCTATCACATCAAAGTCTCTAGACTCAGCATCATCGTCAGAGGAAACTTCAAAGGAGTACTCTCCTAGCACTTCAGATCCCCATGTGAATTCACTAGAGAACGTCTCTCCGTCTTCTAATGTCACATCTTCTTCCTCCGAAAAGATCAAATCTCCTTCTGTCTCGTGAGCATCGTAAACTGCAAATTCGATATCCTGTGTGGCCGTTTCTTCTCCTATATTTTCCACAGTATAATCAACTATCTGATATTCTCCTTCTGCTACTTCTTCTTCGTATTCATCGATAGTAAGTTTGAACTCAGCCGGTTCTTTTCCAGTATAAAATTCCCAAGTTTCACTCTTTGCTGTGCCTCCCTCTGCTTCAGCTACCGCATACCATTCGTAGGTTTCGTCTTCCTCCAAACCACCCCAGTTAACATCATCAGTCCTGGTTCCATGATCCACGTTAGATACTGAACCTATCTCATTATCATCTGAAGCATCATAGAAGGTGACAGTTTCGATCTCCTCTTCTTTCGTATGTTCAACAATCACGCTCAGCTCGACTTCATCTCGATCGATCCCTGTCGCACCATCCTCTGGTTGTGGATCGGTTGGAGGTAAAGGTCCATGATCTATGATCGTTATGTTATCTATTCTCCATCCATCTCCTGAATCTATATCTCCTTGACCATCAATACCTGCTCTCCACTCCAAAAAGATCGATTCTCCAGAATATGCTGATAAATCGAAAACTGCTCTTTCCCATGAGTGATCATTACTCCAGGCTTCTTCTCCATCCATCGGATTATCATGCCCGTCGATCTCCCCATCATATCCTTCTTCAGGATAGATCTTCTCAAAATTCTCACTATCATTTGAAATCCTCAAATTGCCTCCATCGACCGGATCATCTCCTAGAGTAATGAAAGATCTCCAGTGATCAAAACTCAATTCTACCTCTTCAGCATCTTTAGGGATATCTATTTCAGGCGACAATAACCAACTCACGTAACCAAAATCATAAGTTCTATAATAACCTATATCTCCAAAATCCCACACATAATCCCCTATGACTGCACCATGCATCCTTCGATCCCATTCACTAGCATCATCCGAATCGACAGAAACACCCGTAGTATATCCCTTATCTTCAGAAACATCATCGTGGAATATCACGTTATCTTCTAAACTTTCATCGAATATCATTTCATTATTGAAATCAAGTATATCCCTATCATATTCAAAAGTATCAGGATCTCCTCTTTCCTCAATATTATCATCGTCAATATATTCTGCTTCTACAACTCCTTCTAAACTAAAACTAGACAAACTCAAGACTAGCAAAATGATTACGCTTATGACTAATATAATTCTCATATTAGCTTTCATTATGATCGGTCTTACCTCATTTTTGATTACTTTTATAAACGTCAGATAACCCTATATAACTATATCTTTTACTTATCAATGATTCGCTTTTTTCCCTATTAATATCTTTTGCAATAGTATGTTATTTATCACTAATAATATGAATGATATTAACACAATAGTTCTAATCAATATCTATTATAAAAACACACTATCGTAAACTATCAAAGATTTGATATTTGAGGGCCAATAGAAACCAGATCCCTTACAAGTGCTAGTGAAAAAATACTAACACAGACAAACGCATGATTCTAATTTACTAGCGAAATCTCGGTTCAACATAAATATTGGGAACGTTCATTCTCTAGATATTTTTTATCTATTTGAGAGGCTTGTTAGGGGATTTTTTAGATCTTTTTTTTTTCGATATTTTCTTTTTTGCTGATATTGTATTTATGTTTTTTTTTGAATTTACTAAGAGATGAGGAGGATGAGAATTTTTAAGATAATGATCTTGAAAGAGGAGTTATTATTATTGATTTTTTATGATTTTTTCTTATGTCTTTTGTTACGCTGTTATTACCTGTTACGTCGTCAAAACAAGCAACGTAACGCTTACCCAGTGATGTTATTGTTACGCTGTTACGTCTTGAATGTGATTTGGATAACTTTAAAATTTGCGCGTGATCTACGTTTGGTGGTAAACGTTGTTTGCGAGGAAAGTGGATCAATCCGGTGTTCGAGCTGTGATAAAGAAGTCAGATCGTACAGGGCCATCGAGGATGC
>CAZRSB010000065.1:0-8854 GCA_964602715.1 uncultured Thermoplasmata archaeon
ATGCAGTCTGGTCTTGCTGTATACAAGCCCTTTCCTTTAGGGAGGGGTAGTTGACAAATCATGTCTTATTTCTTTTGGGAGTTTCATTTGGTCTCCTTTGTCTGAGTATACTTGTAAAATATTATATATATCAGGTTTATATATGATGCGTTTTTCTATTCCACATTTATCCTTCAACAAGTCCCCCACTCTTAGAACGTCCTTTTCATCTAGATAATTTGGAGTATAAACTCGAATCATATGATATTCTAAATCTCTCTCTTCTCGTATCCATCTTGTGGTAACTTGAGCACCCCAAATTTGATTTTTATCTATCAGCTTTTTAATAAGATCCCATACCTCATCAACTCGTTTGGGGTCAATTTCCATTTCCCATTTTCCACTTAGATACCCGTCAGTTAGGGCTCTTCTGTCGATATCTTTGACTTTTTGGTTATCATAATCTTCAAGTTCTATTTTATCTTTAGAATTTGGATCGCTCACGTCGTTTTCTTTGATATAATCTTCTAATCGACTTTTACTGTCTTTTAATCCGTAGAGTATCCATTTTTTTCCTTTTTTCTCACATTTTGAAGGAGATACCTCATTTTTCGACATTGTGTTTTTTAACAGATGTTAGGCTTTATAAATCTTTTTTATAAAGCGTCCTAATCAATTGGGGCAACACCGTCAAGTCGTTTGCATTGTGTTGTATAATTGGTATGAGTGGACCAATATTTTTATTTTTCTTATAAAAGTCATAAAAATGTGGTATCAAAGCACCAGGGGGATCATTTTTTCTTTCTATATCCAATATAGATCTTTCAACTGTGGATAGTTTACAATTTTTTAAATTCTCACCCCATTTTCTTCTCACCAGATATAAAAGATCGATATGAGCTTCTGGAAAATTGAGATCACTTATCCCAAACTTTTCACACCTTTTTTTTAGCATATTCTCGTCGAATCTTTTGCCGTTAAAACTGATTACACCTTCGTAATTGTTTATCACAGCCTTAAATTGAGTAAGCAGAGCTTCTTCTTCTTTATCGCTTCTAGCTAAGAATTGCTCTATTAAGAATATATCTTTTTTTTCTTTTAAAAAATGTCCCGTACCAATGAGAAATATTTGTTCATCATTCAATCCCAAACTTTCGATGTCTAAAAACAATATTTTATCCTCTCCCATCATATTTATGAGAGAAAGATAATTTTTTATAGTTGTATCTGGTAATTTTTTTATCCTGTTATAGATTACACGAGAATTGTTATTCTTGATATTATTTTGAATTTTTTCTGCATCGGAACTAAATATATCTTTTTCAATAAGGTCAGTGATCGTCTTAATTCCTCGATCTTTTAATTTTTTTTCTCTACGTTCTCCTATCCCTCTTATCAATTTTAATTCGTTACTCAAGGGAGGGGCTTTGTTTAATTCCTCACTCAGATTAATAAAAGTTTGATTTTTAATTTGGCAGTAAGTTCCTTTTTTATTTTTTTTTGTACATCCTTTCAACTCTTCTTCTATAGTACAGGAAGCGTATTTTTTGAGAAGATGCCACTTCAATTTTTCGTATTCATAAAGATCTTCAACGTATCTCATAAAAATAAAAAGAAAGTTAAGGTTTTTATTTCATATCTTCTATGAGTTCTTCAACATCTAGTGCTGGAAGGGTCATAGTGTCTATAGAACCTCTCGAGGCGATCTCCATAACGATTTTCGTTATCTTTCCCTTTGATGGAGCCTTTACGACTGTCAAAAAATCGTATTCACCTAAGAGGAAATACTGCTCTATTATTTTGGCTCCCATCTCCTCCATCTCTTTATTTACCTCTCCTATTCTTTCTGGATGGTCTATGATTGTTTTTCTCCCTTCGTCGGTAAGATTTGATAATATCACGTATTTTGGCATTTTTTACCTCCAAACTAACAATTAGTAGAAGATTATATAAACATTTTTACTTATTATAGGATAGAGGAAAGGTTAGAGTAGTAAGGAGATACATAAATAGATAAGAATAGGTCAGAACATTGATTGACGAAGTGCTGATTATTTGTAATCAGTGCTAAGACTCTTTCCTTTAAGTTGGAGAAGATGTCACTCTTCGTCCCACCAGCTTTCGAATTCTTCTTGTGTTATATTTTCATACTCTTCATCTTCATAGAGATCTGTTTCTGAAATTTCTTCTTCTTCCGCTTTTATCAAAAACAGACTGATAGTGATGATCCCTAAGAGAGCAATCATACCTCCTATTAACACTAAAGGCCAAAACCAAACATCAAGAAGATCCTCTTCCTGTTCTAGCACCATTTCGTCCCCATATTCATCCTTTAAGATTATTTCTTCTCTTGGAGTTATCTCTATCGTGATTTCCTCCTCTATGTAGCCTTCTTTATAAAATCGTATGGTTCTTGAGCCCTTTAGAAGTGTTAGCTCAAATTCTCCTTCAGAATCTGTAAAAACTCTGTTATCTTTATCACAAGTGATCTCAACATCCTTAAGCGGTTCCAAGTCTTCGTCTAATATTTTTCCTGTAAGAAGTCCCATAGACTCAGTTGTAAAACTCCAGCTCTTCACATCTCCTTCTAATGTATTTCCAGCAATATCTTTACCAGTTATATGGACAGTATATTCTTTATTATAAGTAAAGTTCTCGATTGGCCTAAAAATAAATTTATTGTTTTCTTTTTTCTCAATTGTTCCGTTTACGTTTTCAATGGAGATATCTACTGAATCTTCATCCATCTCTTCAGAGAAGACCACAGTTATATTTGAATCGATAGGCACTTCATCTGCAGGAAAATAATCAACTACTTCTGGTGGATCGCCATCAGGAATAGCTCTTTCGGTAGAGGTACTTATACTCTCATATTTTTTATTTTGTGCCCTCATTTTGTAGAAATATTCAACATTATTAGTTACATTTTCGTCTACATATCCATTCTTTTCATCACCAATATTTTTTAAAAACGTTATATTCTCTTTTTCTCTCCCGCGATAGATCGTTAGATTCTCGATAGGTGAAAACAAAGAATATCTAGGCATGTTCCAATCTAGTATGACTTTTCCGTCTCTTGGTAATGCTTCAAAATTTGTTGGAGGACCAACTTTAGAAGAAAGAGGGTACTTATCTACAGATTCCGAACCATCTATGTGATAATGTTCATCTATAATCCCATCTCTGTTTTCATCTGAACCTATAAATTCGCCCCAATAGTTTCCTAATCCTTTTTCGGAATACCAATCATTTGACAAGGATTCATTTGATAATCTTTCTATAGCTTGAGACCTCATTTCTTCCTCATTTAACACAGCATCTTTTCTGTTTTTTTCAATAATATTCAAGAAGATACTGTTATTGTATGCAAATCCTCTCAATTCTATAGCATAACCTCCAGTATTATTGATTTGATTTTCGATAATTGAATTATTTTTTGTAGGCCAGCCACCTACTTGATCTTCCAAATCCAAGGTAGTTGAAGTACTACTCAAAACAATCCCATTATCATAATTGTTTATTATCCTATTATGTTTCAGAGTGTTATTTGCAGATCTACGCAATTCGATACCTATCTTGTTGTTCTTGATCAAGGAGTTTTCAATACTGATGTTTTCGCTCTTGTCGATATAGACACCATGTGCATTTTGATCCCTGATGCTAATATTTTCCAGGCTTACTTTGTTAGATTCTATTATTTGAATTCCAGAAGTTGCATTTGTTAGAGAGACGTTTTCAATTTCAATATCTTCAAATTGAACTATTATAATCTGGCCCACCCGGTCAGGAACAGGCAAGGTTTTTTCTTTTTGAAGATAAAATACAGGATATCCATTTACAGAGTTGTTCTCTGGGATGATTTGTCTTGTTTCAGTATTTTCCAGCTCACTAACTGAGAAGGAACAGTTTTCAAGGTTATTTTTATAAAAGAAATTGTCTCGACTGTATCCTATTATCCTGATGCCCCACCTATTCACTGATCGAATCAAATTGCTTTTTATGGTATTTTTGGAAGAATCTTCGATCCGAATTCCAGTAGACACATTTTCGAATATATTGTTTTTTATGGTAATGTTATTGACTTTATTCAATCTTATACCTTCAGATGAAGAATTGGTTATAACAGATTCGATTATTTTTGTGTGGAGATCTATATTTTCAAGAAATACTCGATTTTCAAAAGTACGGTTTTTAATCAAGAAAGGATCATCCTCACTACCTTCTCCAGAGATGTTATGTTTCTCAACAAATTGTCTTAATGCGGTATTATTATTGATTCTTGCCTCATCTATCGATATCTTGCCATCTATTGAGTTAAGGCCCTCAGTGGTATCAGAAACATAATAAAAACTAATTGAAGTGGTCAAGATTAAAACCGAGATGGTTAAAACAAAAAATTTTTTCCTCATGTCGATAAATAATTGTTATAAACAATACTTTAACTTTACTATCATTAATGAACTGTAGATTCTAAAAAGATATAAAAATAAGGAGCATTATACACTCTTCAGATGATGTAAGGAGTTTAAAAATGAATAAGAAGAAAACTAAAAATAAGGTAAAAAATTATCTGCTTTCTAGTACTACTAAAAAAATAGTTTCGATTTCTTTATTGCTTCTAGGTTTGATTCTGATCACTTCTACTGCATTATTTGATCTAAGTAATGAAGATCAGATTTTAGGATTAGGTGTATCTATTGTTGTTGGTACATCGATTGGTTCATTAGCTGGATATAAAGGAATTTGGCCTCTAGGGTTTTGTTTGGGACTTTTTGGAGGGCTTATTTTGTCTCCAATATTTTCTTTTTATATCGGATCAGGAGCTTCAGCATACTACTCTTCTTTTTTTGGTCTGATTTTTGGGGCTTTAATAGGAGGATGGTATGATTTGAATAATAAGAATCTAGAACAGACTATTTAGAAGTAATGAGGAGCATCCTCGATAATGTAGAGTTTATTAAAAATTTATAAAAAAAATAACAGGTTAGTATTATGCCAAAGGTCCGGAGATTGGGAGTTTCAGATAAAGATAAGGTTAAGCGTCCTTCCAGCGTTGCTTTAGGGATTGGAGGAGCAGGACGAAATATAATTACAGATGTCCAACTACAGAATATTTTGAACGTAAAAACTTTTGAAGTAGGAAAACCATCAAGACCCTTCAAATCACCTTCAATTTCTATAAACAAGATGGATATGAAGAATGCTTTTAAATCTAGTATTAATGTAAAGAATCGTCCATTGACTCGATCTGAAAATAAGATTAAACATAAAATTAAAGATGTAGACATATTATACATTTTATCGGGTTTAGGAGGGGATATAGGGAGTTATTCAGTTCCTGTTTGTGCAGAATTAGGAAAGGCCAGTTCTATGTTTGTCGTAGGACTATTAGCTAAGCCTTTTGATTCAGAGAGTGACACCAGAAGGAAATTAGCTGATAGGTCTCAAGTGGAAGCTAGTAAATATATGGATTTGCCTATAGTATTATCTAATGAAAAATTATTGGAGATTAATCCTCAGTTGCCTATAGCGGAAGCATTTGCAGTGATGAATAATATAATCGCGTTTCCAATGATAGATTTTAATGGAATTATTACAAAAAATGACTTATCCAAATTGCAAAACATATGTGAAGATATCAATGAGTTTAGGATAGGAGCAGGTTATGGAAATGGGAGGGAATACGGATTAAGGGCCATAAAAGAAGCCCTAAGATCACCTTGGGTAGAAGAGTTAGATGATGTAAGCAAAATTTTGCTTATGATAACCAAGAAAAGAGAAGGACGAACTGGTTCAGTAGATGACGTAATAGATGAGATTAAAACTACTTATCCAGAGACAGATATAATATGGGGATTAAAGACAGATAAAAAATTAAAGAAAGAAATAAGAGTTACGATACTAGCAGGAAAATAGGTGGAACTATAATAGGTGGAACTATTTTTAATAACTCTTGGGGCGAATTTAACCGAAAACAGTTCCTATTCCCTGGGCTGCAGCTTCATCTTCTTCTTTTATCTTTTTTCGAACTTCTTCTCTTTCGCTAGAAGGCTCGACTCCCTCATCTTCAAACAGATCGATTGTTCTTTCAACTGCTTCTTCGCTTCCCTCGACCATAACGTAAAGGACACCTTCTTTAAAACCCAGACTGGAACCTTCTCTCACATAAGTCGTTTGTCTGCTGATCAAATCATCAGACAATATATCATCGACCATATCTTTTTTTCCCGCATCGACCTCTAACACTTCGTACATGGTTATCAAAAGGGCCGAGAAACATGGTAAGATAAAAAAGTTACTGTTGTTTTTTTTGTGTATAGGTAAATGGTAAAATAATTAGAAACAACCCTATGATCCCCATTCCAACAGGAATCACCTCTTGGATCTCGTAAATAGAGGATATTATTATTCCTGATAAAATAAACAGAACTCCTAATATAACGATAAAGAGCTTAGCTTTAGCAGGTAATATCATAGTATCAGAAAGAAGATATGATTATTGTTATTTAATTCCATCGCGATTTTCACCCGAATTATTTGTGATATAATATAGGGAATTCGATCTTTGAAAATAGTAAATGATCATGAAAAAGTTGGATCACTAATTATATCATTTAGTCTCAGTTTTCAAATATAACAACAATGAAATCTGTTCTTTTTCCCACGGCGTCATCTCGTATAATTTTTCTTTCTCTCCTCTTTTTAGATATTTGAGCAGGGCGGGAGATCCTTTGGTGAACATCATTATTCTCTTCAACGCATCTTCTTTTAGATCTTTTCCAAGGACCTTTTTTGCTTCTTTTTTATTTAGAGGAGAAATTTCAATCTCACTAACAATCTTATGATTTAGATGTTTTTCTCTATAAAACCTTTCATAAACGGGAATCCCTTTTCGTCCCGTTACGATAATTTTCAGAGGCATATCTTTTTCAATTTCAACCAATATATCATTTAGAAAGTCCACGACATTCTCGTCGATTTCATAATAATTATCGAATACAATAATGGATTTTTGTTTCATCAGATTTTTTATTAAATCATCTGTTGGAGCTTCTATTTCTTTTAAGAATTCAGATAATTTACACTTGAGTTCATCTATTCCTTCAATCTTTTTTAGATCTAACCATATCAAATGCTTGTTTTCAATATTTTTTATAAAATTAAAAACCGCTGTTGAGGCACCAAAGCCTTTTTGTCCTTTGACCATTAGGAGAGGAATATCACTCTGAAACCAATCTTTTATCATTTGTAGCTCCTTTTTTCTACCAACAAAATCCTCAATTTGAGGTGCATCATCCATCATACTAACTGTTTTTGTTATTCCTAGTTCCCTCAAATCTATTTTATTTTCCTCTAAATTTTTAAGTTCTAATATGCAGTTTATTAGGTCCATCTCACCATCTGTTTTTTTTTCAATATCCGATAAAGTGATTCTAGATTTGCCTTGTTCATTCACAACTTCGATGGTAATGTCTGAAATATCTTTTAAGATATTTTTTGCTTTATCGATCCCCAAATTGGTCAGATGATAAGCTTTTAATTTTCTATCATGATTCTTTATTTGTGAAAGTTCTTCCTCAACAAGCTCTTTCTTATTAAGTTTATTTAGTACTCGAGATACGTGAGTCCGAGATATATCTAAAGAATTAGAAATGCCTTTTTGGGTTACCTGCTCTGTTTTTTCTTTTTCTTCCTTCAAATAGTGCTTCTGTTGTAGATACAGCAAGATCAATTCTTCAGAATTAATCGACGAAATATCACGCATGACTCTCAAAACCAAATAAAGGGCTGGTATTATTATATTTTTCTTTCCTACCCTCTGCCAAGTTAGATTTGACAGTAGTTCTTAATATATTCTTCCTTTTTTTCATCGAAGATTTTTTCTAAAATTTTTTCCCTATCTTTCATGTATTCTTCTCTCAACAGATCAAACATCAACCAATCTATTCTTTTACCTAAGAGATAACCACTCTTTCTAGCCCTTCCTGTTTTTTTGAATCCTACCTTTTCTAAAACCGATTGAGCCCGCTTGTTAAAAGAAGCACTCCATGCATTCAATCTATCAAAGTTTTTATGAAAAAATAAAATCTCACATAGACCCGCGGTGATTTCGTGCCCTAGTCCTTTGTTCCATTCATCTTTTTCACCGATATAGGTGCCTAAACTAGCGTTTTTAATCTTTTTAGAACGATCTTTGTAAGAAGCTGTACCAACTTTTTTATCGTCCTCTCTTTTTTCAATTATGAACTTTGCATCTTTATCTTTATTTTCCATATACTCTTCGAACTCTCTTTGAATGTCTTTTTCATTTTTAAAGCCAAGCGGTTGAGCCCGTGAATACAGGGTGACCTTAAAATTGCTCTCCCATCTTTGTAAAAGATTCAAATCCTCTTCCGATAATGGTCTAAATCTTATCCTTCCTATTTCAAACATATCCCCAGCTTCCTTATTTTTTTATTATCAGTATTCTCTCCATGTGTGATTACATTTAGTACACCTGTAAATCCTTGTTTCAGGTTCATCAGCAGCTCTAGTTTGTTCTAAGCGCCAGTATGCTTCGTTATTGTCACACTCAGGGCATCTTACTCTCGTTTTAGGAAGGGTGTCTAACTCCTCTTCTATGACAAGAGTTTCTTTTTCTTCCCTCTTGGAACTGACAATGTTATTATCGTCTTCATTTTTTCCTCTTGTAGTACCACATTTCTTGCATATCCATTCTTCATTCGATGGCTTCATCAAAGCGCCGCATTCGGGACAGAACATCGTATTTCACGTTCCTTAGGAGAAATGCTTTCTTATAAAGTTTATGTGAATTAGGAGGAGACTTTCTAATTTTTTCGGGATGTAGAAATTTGAGCGGGTTTAATCATTTGTA
>CAZRSB010000066.1:0-8761 GCA_964602715.1 uncultured Thermoplasmata archaeon
AGTCCTCTAAAATATTCATCCCGTTTATCTCCTTTAGATCATCTCTATTTTTTAACTTCCTGATCGCCGATGAGAAGCTTTCATCACCTTTGATCTCCTTCAACCATTGGTAAACGTCATCCGAGATAGATATGTTCTTTGACATTGGTACATATATGTGCATATAGGTTTAAATATTTTGCCCTATGTCTTCCGTCGTCTCTCCAACAACGGCCACCATTCTTGTTTAGAGTGTCCACTTTCTCACTAGTTCACCCATAAATCTTATTAAATTTATCACTTGTTTGATAATGGGATTGAATGGTAGAATATCTAATATCCTCAACGGTATTACCGATAGCCGTAAATGAATCATTTACCCATTACCGAGCAATAACAGAAGCTTTTGAGAAACTAGATGTATCTGGGTTAGAATTTACGTTTTTACCCGAATGGGAACCTGATAGAAAAAACTATTACGAAAATCTAGTTATGGTGACCCTCGATTATCTGAACGGGATAGCTGGTTCTATCGCTCTTTTAAACCAGGAATACTTCAGGAAAAACTTCTTTTTCAGGATCCGTGAAACACTAAAATATGAGAAAACACCAAAGAACTATAGAGAATCGGTAGAAAAGACGACGAATTTCAAGATTCAGAGGAGATGTTCAAAGGACTAGAGGAGCTTTTTATCAACTTTGTTGAGCTGGTCGAGGATGAAAGGATAGAGATACCTAATCATTCAAGCCTAAACGAGATCGATATCTGAATTTCAATCTTTTTTCTTCGCCACTATCAACTGGATGCCAGAGTCATCAGTAAAATCATTCCGTTCGTGATCACCATATTTGTTTTCCACCTCGAACCCGTTGTACTTGAGAAGAGCGTCGATCTCTTTCGGGAACAGTATCCTGAGTTTCCAATATATCTCTTTTTGCAGTTCTTCTTCTAGGTAATAATACCAAGTGAGATGCAGTATCTGTGTTGAGGAATCGTATCTAGTTTTCTCTTTGAGCTCAACCTTACCTCGGCCGTAGGGATCGTCGTATTCAGTCACTTCAAACATCTCATCGGGGTCTCTCGTCATCACGTTCAAATCGGGATTGAAAATCTGGAATATGAATCTTCCATCACCAGAGAGGTGATCATGAACATTAGAAAAGAGGGCTTCATACTCTTCTATGTCGAGTAAAACTTGCATCGTGTTTACAGGCAGTAGGATAGTATTTAAGGTCCTATCAAAAGAAAAATCGGTCATATCTGCTTTAACAAGATCCAAATCGACATCTTTCTCTTCCGCTTTATTCCTGGCTCTCTGAAGCATCTCTTCGGAGATGTCGAGACCTGTAACATCTATGCCCTCTCCAGCCAAAGCTAAAGAGACCCTTCCGGTTCCACAGGCCAGTTCTAAAACAGGTTCTCCATATTTTTCTATACATTCGATATAGAAAGGGATATCATCCTCTAGGTCCTGATGCATCGCATCGTAATGCTTCCCATCTAGATATACGTGGGCATCTCCGTTATTCATCCTCTCACCATCTATAGATTAGTAAAAATGATTTACTATAAAAAATTATTCAGTTTCTGAAGTACTGATGAGGAGGATACTACCTCTAACAAATTATTTTAACTATCAACAAATGCATCAGTCATGGTCGATCTCGGGCTGGTTTCAGAGAACAAAAATTTCGCTCTGTTATGGGCGTCCCACCTAACTTCAAGCTTCGGTGACGGGATGAGAAAGGTGGCTTTACCCTGGTTAGTCTATATTCTGACCGGATCACCTGTCCAGTTAGGCATTTCATTCGCCTTGGGCTGGCTACCTGATATATTTGTTTCTCCGATAACCGGTTATTATGTGGATAAAATATCGAGGAAAAAGATACTCTTTCTCTCTTATGTCTCCAACGGGCTGGTTATCTTAATATTACCAGTTTCAAACTATTTCGGATTTCTAAATATCTATATGGTTTATTTTGTGATGGTAATGCTTCATCTAGTGAGCAGTTTTTTCTATGAGGCTAGATTTTCCGCCATACCCGATCTTGTAGGTGAAGAAAAACTTGACGAGGCGAATTCTTTCCTTTACGGAAATAGAGCCTTGATCTCCCTGTTTTCGGTCACTCTTGCAGGTGTACTCATCGAGGTGATAGGTGTGAACGTTACTTTCATCTTGGATTCGTTCACTTTTTTCCTTGCTTCAGGGATTATCTCCTTGGCAGTTATCCCCTACAAAGAAAAGAGAATACCTGAGGGACTGAAAAAGAAAGCTAGAGAGATATGGCAGGAGAACAAAGAAGCTTTGAAGGAGATGAGGCATACGATCATAGAAAAAATAGTGATCATCGGTTTTCCTCTGAATTTCGCCACAGTTCCCTTTATTTTAGTCTTCACAGAGATAGCACATGGTATATTTGGAAGTGCATTAGCTCTTTCTGTACTACTCTTCGCTGAAGGTGTTGGCAGGTTGGTAGGAAATTACGCTGTGAACAAGGTACCCTGGAAAAGGATAACGAAGTGTTGGGCAGGGATCTTCATCATGGCGATTTTCGTTCTAATTCTGGGACTGGTTGGTCTGATTTTATCAGATATGATAGCGGTATATCCTGTACCGATATTGTTGATCTTCGCTCTACTGGTTATCCTGATCGAGATAGGTCAACCGATAATGAACGTTGCAAGTGACAGCGTGGTCCAGAGCGAAGCATCGGAAGAACACAGGGGAAAGATACTAGCTCTTTCAGACGGTCTGCTGACGCTGCCTTTCCCTGTTTCCTCCCTTGTGATAGGTTTCATACTAGAAGAGGTCACACCTTTTATCGTGCTGCTTTTACTGGGGAGCATTTTGTTTGTCACTGCTTTATGGGCGAAGAAACTGTATTCATCGGTGGAATGATCGAAGACTCTATTTCTCCTCGTTATTCAATTTAGAGACTGTCCTTCAAGATAATGAAAAGTCTATATCATACTCATGAAAATGTATTAATAGCAGTTAAACTTTAGTATTACATGATGATAGAAGTAGAAATGAATGTCGGTTCCAAAGGTCAAGTTGTGATCCCTTCGGTCTTTAGAAAAAACTTCAATATAAAGCCGGGAGACAAAGTCATATTTGAGTCGGACGGTGATAAACTGATAATCAAGCGGGCGGAGAAAGGTTCTGTCGAAAAATTGAAGAAGATCGCCAAGCGGACAAGTGATGTTGAAGTCGATTCAGACAAAGATTACGAGGAAAGGATGGAGGAGAGGTTGGGATGAAATATCTAGATTCTAATATGTTAATCTACGCTACATTAGATGACAATAAAAAGGGAGAATGGTGCCGATTCCTTTTGAAGGAGATAGAAGATGGTGATGAGAAGGCGGGAACATCCTATCTGACCTACGATGAAGTCCTTTGGAAAATAGATAAAGCAACATCTAAAGAAGACGCCTTGGAAGTCGTCGAGACCATCTTGACCATGCCTAATTTGAGATTTTTTGAAGTGGACAGCGAAGTTATCTGGAAAGCTCATCAATTGATCAAACAGGAGGATTTCGATCCCAGAGATGCTATACACCTTAGCACTGCAGTTAACCACGGTATCTATACGATAGTGTCGGAAGATACTGATTTCGATAAAACCTCTGAAGTCGAAAGAGAATGGATGGTATGATATGGCTTTTTGACTCGCTCTATTCGTTTTTGTTCTTCCATTCTTCTTCCTGCTCATAGTTCGTGGGATATCTCATAGTGGTATACTTTCTGATCTCTGGATCGTTGATGTTGTCTTTCATCCATTCGATATCCTCTCCCTCTATTGTTCTGAGTTCTATTTCCTCGTCTTCCATGAATATAGAGCCGGTCATGGATGTCTAATCGATAATATTATATTTATTGATGGTGGTCAGCGAGAATAACTATCGATAATTTATTTTTAAGAGGGGGTTAAATTTTATTAATAGGAGCTTATTTCTTTTTGACTATGGAAGAGGCGATCGAATAGAGGTTAAGATATGTTTGGTAATATAATCAAGATGGATATGGCTTGGATTTTGCCGTTGATAGTTATATTTGGATTTATTTTCTTGAAGATTATCCTTCCTAGTCTAAGATCTAGTTCTGAGGAAGAGACTAGTAAAGAGGAAGTTGAAAAGAAGGAGCCTAATTGGAAAAAGTCTGCAATAGTAGATTTTATTGTACAAGGAGCTATCATCGCTATATTCGTTTTATTAGCCCTTTTTTTTACGGATGATCCTCATGAATATATGGGATTCCCCACTTCTGTTCATGGAGCTATAGTCAATTTTGCCATCGGAGGGTTGATAGGTATCGCTATTTTAGTACCATATTACAATATTCCTAGGATCTGGAAACTTGAGAGAGAAAAAGTCAAAAAAATATTCGATTCGGCTCCAGGACCTAAAGAAGCTCAAAAATATTGGGTCCCGATCTCAATGCTTTTAGGAGTATATTGGGAAGAAATAATATTTAGAGGTGCTTTGATAGCGGTTCCTGCTGCACTGTTAACATTTCCATACGATCTTTGGGTCATTTTCGTCTTGGTATCATTATTTTTTGCTTCTATACATATTATGAGTAAAGGTCCTCAAAGATGGGATAGAAAAATAGACCTGATAAAAGGGATCAGTATCTCTTTTGGTCTAGGGCTTATCTTCATATGGCGCTGGAGTATAATTGCTGCAGGTTCTCTTCACCTGATGTTCAATATCATCCCGTGGATAACATATCGACTTCGTGAGTGATCCCTACTTTCTAGAAAGCTCGTTTCTAATGTGAACTCTGTCAGCGTAATCGATCAAGGAGATGATCGTATTCTTCTACGAACTCATCCGCATCCATGTAAAATGCTTCTCTTACTTCATCTAACCCTTTTTTCTCCTCCAACTCTTTGTAGATCCAACCGCCGATCCTGAAGGGATGTCTTTCCTTTGCCATAGCTCCCTCAATTAATTCCTCTAAGCTCCACTCATCTACATTTCTTTCAAATTCTTTGAGGAAAGAATCGTATTTTTTGATCTGTTTTTCCATCTTTGTCTCATCTGAGATGATCAGATAATCACTCAATACTGGGTGGCTCTTTTTTCCCATATTCCCCTCTCTCTTCCTCAATCTCAGAGGGGTATAAACGGCAAATCCTTCATTGTGTAGAACCATATTGAGAAAAGTTTCTTTATCCCCTGGGCTCTCTAAATCCTGTTTGCCTAGTTTTACGGCTCCATGGCCCTGAGCATATAGACAGTGAGCGCATTCATGAATAGCAATGTATACAAACTCTCGAGGATTTTCAAAGAAGGTAGGTTAGTTAAGATTGATACACACCCCGTCTTCCATCGCGATGCCGTAGTCCAAGAGAGATGGTAGAGGGTAAATAGTCAGATCGGATAAATCTCCCTCAGGTATAACTCTATTCAGTTCCTCTTCTATGGTATCGATCCATTCTTCTTCTTTGTTCTCTATAGTTCTAAAAAAATCTTTTACCTGATGAAGATTTTCTTCTAAGCTCCCGAGTCCATTCCTGTCAATGTTTTCCGCTCTTTCAAGAGCCTCCTTTATCTCCTCTTTCGATGATCCAAATCTGCGCATACCTTGAGAAAATTCCCGAATCATTTGGAAAGGTCTAGTATCCCACATCTCATCAAAATCAGTTTCATCTTCAAGATAAGATAGATACAGATCTCCAGCGGTCATATCGATTTTCATATTTTCCATCTCCTCGCCACTTTATCTTATTGAAATTAATAAATGTTATTCACAAAATCGCTCTAATTACGATGAATAGTATACTTGTAACACGGTAAATATTTATGACGAAGAGATAATTCCCTATTCCAGGAGAAAAATGGATATAAAAAGCTACAAAGATCACGATTTAGAAGAGTTATATAAACTTTGGAGAGAAGTCGCAAAAGAAAGGCCCTACGCACCTGAAAAAGACATCGAGGAATTCGAAGAGACCTATCTTAAAACATTTACTAGAGAAGATATAAAGTGCCTTTTAGCCTATGATGGATCTGAATTGATAGGCGCTTGTATATTGGACTTAAGGCCTAAAGATGCAAATCCATATTTGAATTTTCTAGTTCCAAAAGAAATTTTAGAAAGTGAGATATCTAAGGAATTACTCAAGAAGTCAATAAAATTGTGCAAAGGGAAAGGCAAATCTGAAGTAGTTCTATCTCCTAATATCTATCCCCAAGAATTCATAGACTTTTTCAAAAGACAGCGATTTAAAAAGATTGAGCAATATCCGTCTGGACTATGGATGAAAAAAAATCTTGAAGACCTTTCTGAGCTAAAAACTACTAAAGGAATCGATATATTTGCTGTTGAAGATTTAGAAGGCCCTATCTCAGCGAGAGACCTTGCAGAAGTTCAAGTTAATTATGCAAATCCTAATTATGATGTCAAAGAAATTATTGATGAGTTTGAGAAGCTGGATAGAGAACAAAAAGAAATCTCATACAGTATAGCTAAATTGGAAAAAACTGAAGAAGTCGTCGGTTACTCAAGAACAGTATTTATAGATCTAGTTAGAGGAGACAGTATAGCTAAAAATGTCGGTCTGGTGGTAAAAAAAGAGCAAAGGAGAAAAGGAATCGGTGAAGCATTACTCGTAGACTCCTTTCACAGAGCTAAAAAGAAAGGATACGATAAGATGTACATCTCAACTCATTCTGAGGACCTTGCCCAAAGATTGTACAGGAGAGTGGGCTTTGAGTTGGAAAGAGAACAACCTAATTTGTGTTATGAGATAGATAAATAGGCAAGTTTGATGATAAATGTATCTGATTTATTTATATTCACGACACTCTAGGCAGTAGTAGGAGTTCATCCCCTCTTTGTACTTCATCTTGGTCCCGCAGGTCTCGCATTTGTCTTTACTGCTGAAGGTGCCTTCGAGCTTACTCCTCTTTTTTGGATGAGTTTGTCCTATATCTTCAAAATCTATTTTTTAAGAATGTAATTTGTCTTCCCCCTCTCCTTCAGAAACCAAATGGTTTCCTGCGAATCCGTCTAAATTACGAGGAATTGAAATTCCTCCGATGACGAGAAAACTTTGTTTCCTCAGAAAGTCGAATACTCTAGCGAATACTATGTAGGCTAACTTCTCTCTTTATTATTTGGATCGAACTAGTTTTTGATACCGAGCATCTCTGCCCATTCTTCGATCTTTTCCTCAGTGAGTTGGTAATTCTTTCCTTTGCCTTCGTCTGTTTTCTTTACAACACCTTCTTTCTCCAACATTTTTAATTTTTTTCTCACGGTGTGTCTAGAAGCGCTGCCTTTTTTTCCCCTTAATCTTCCCGTAATCTGAGTAATATTTAAAGAGTTATTGTTAAACAATATCTCAACTATATTTTCGGAGATAAGATCAGTCACTCCAGATATTTGAGCTGGAGATACTTTGCCGAATCTTTTGTAGATAGATAGCATATTCATGTATCTATCCTCAACATCTTTAGCTGTAGAAGCTTTACTAAGAACTGTCTTGTGCATATTCATCAAGTTATTTATCATGTTTTCAAGTCCGTTTATCTGGTTTTTCAAGGACTCGATCTCTTCCTTGAGCTCTTCCTCTTCTGATTCTTTCTTTTCGCTCATGATAACAACATCTCAGATGATTTTCTACCGATAAAGCTCATAGATCGAATTTACTTTTACTATTCGATAGGATCTCTCTAAAGCTTATCACAGGCAAGCCTTCTGTGAGTTTTTCTGCAACTCGATCTTCGACACCTTCCGCATTTAGAGTTTTTTTGAATGACTTATTTCTCTTCTTTGTTGTTCTTTTGTATTTCAAGTAGACTAGAGCGATTTTTAGGATAAGAGGGAGAGATACCACTAGTATCCTCAATACCCGTAGTGGTTTTTCGTCTCTGTTTCCTACTCCCATCTATTCCCATTCCTCGTCCATCTTTTCATTCATCTTCTTCTCTATCTTCTCTTTTATCTTTTCGCCGGTCTCCTCATCGAATCCTCCAGAGCCGATACCGCCTTTTTCACTCAAGATATTTTTAACTACTGAAGTCACATCTCGACTTTCCATGAAATCTCTAGTGAGCTTGTAAGCTTTGTCCTCATCCATACCTGCATCTACTAACTCTTTGTAGAAATTAGCTGTGCTTTTTGCTAAATTCTTGCTGTCTTCAGTGTTGTATATCGCCTTGACGATCCCTGATATCAAATCGGGAACGGTCTCGTTCAACGTCTCCATTACTTCTTTCAATTCCTCAATATCGTCCATATCGTCTGTTTCTATATCCATTTTTCTTCACCTTATAATGTAATAGGTGACTAACTTATTTGTTTTTAGCGAGCATTTCTGCCCACTAATTGCTCACGAGATCAGCTTCTTTAGCGTTTATTCAACTAATTCTAGAGGTGTATTTAGGAAGTGACGTCCTCCTTTACCCTAGAAGGGTGAGGCTTCCTACGGAGTCACTGACTCCTTGCACAAGCCCAGAAGTTGTATTCCGCTCGCTGACTTTTATTTTACCCAAACACAGAGGGCAGGTCATCGCTTCCAGCTCAAAGGACCGCGCCACAATACCATGTCAATTCATGATCGGCCCCTACCTGCAAAAGCGGTCTTTTCAAACTTTCTGCAGGCCCGTGTCTGGAACCTCTACCTAAAATATTCCTCTCCCGGTATTTAAGTATTCACCAGAGGGCTAAGTGAAAGTGACATTCATCCCCATGGCAGAGCCGCAGGGTTTTCTGCCTAAATAAAAGTATAAATCCCCTATGCCCCCGCCCGATCTCCCCTCGGAGGT
>CAZRSB010000067.1:0-8571 GCA_964602715.1 uncultured Thermoplasmata archaeon
TATACCTCTTTCATCTCTTTGTGAACGTTATCTTTGATATAAGGACTCAATGAATCTTCAGTTACCAGATCGACTCCTATGCCGATCCTTTCTGAGAGTTTCCTTTCTATCCTTGCCAGTTCAAGAAGGCTTTTTGTTTCTGAAAAGCTCACAAGGACATCTATATCGCTACCTGGTTCCTCTTCATCATGGACATAGGATCCAAAGATGGCGACTTTTGTTGCCCCCTCATTTTTGAGGTATTTAGTGATCTCCCCATAGATTTTCTCCTTATCCATCTTCGATACTCCTTACCCATAATATTTAGTTATATAACTTAAAGATTTCTATTTTAGGAAAAAGTTGCAGATAATGATATAGAAATCCCTCTTTCCTGAAAAATCTCGTTTTGTCTATGTTGTTGATTTTTTATGTAGCGACTTTAGATAATTTTTACGGATAATTTAACATAAATGGGTATATGTGGTGTTTTTTGTTAAAATAAGAGTAACGGTTATAAGATTTCGTAGTAGCAGTGATCGTTATAGGATCATAAAGGCAGAGCTGTTGGATGGAGAAAGGGTCTATAATCCAATAAAATTAAGTGGGAATTAGAATGGTTATGGTTATATACAAATATAGAAACTGTACGAACTGCTATCGTTGATATATGAAAGATAGCAGTTAGATGCTGTTGTTGATATATGATTTACCTGCTATAGTTGATAACGAAAAGGGCAAGAACTGCTATAGTTCATATCTACTGGAAAATCTCTGATTTTCCATCGATTCGAGGAATAGAATATTCCTCTATTTTTGGAATCATAGACTCCGAAACTGTCAGGAATTTGATTCCTGAAACATATCAAAGACGGTTGACAGAAAAAGAGAAGACGTTTACTGGATGTGATGAGAACTGCCGTATTTGATAATTGTAGGGAGATGGGAGGGACAGGTTGAGGTCTTTTTCTGATCGGATTTTAAGGAGTTTTTCGGATAGGTTTAATCAAAAGATGAGAGATGTGAAGTAAGAGGGTTTAAGCAGTTTTCTAGTGAGTTTTTAGTAAGTTTTCTAAATATTTAGGTCATACATAGGTTAAGCATTTAAAATCATTAAATTACCTATGCATCCGCTTTGTTAATAGTCGTATTTTTTATGGGCTTTATCTATGGGAAGAATCTCTGAAATCCGGATTTCCTTTTCCTCTTCAAGTATAGAATAGAAGGCGGTCCAAGTTCTGCCGATATGGATCCGGTAACGTTCTTCTCCCATAATAGGCAACCTTTCTTTATCTCCAATTCCCTCGCCAGGATACGGATTTTTTTCTAGTTTTTTAAGATTCTCTTTGATTATCCTTTGAGATTTATGGTCTTGATTTTGGATTGATCTCTGGACTTCTTGAGTTACGAACAGATCATAGCTCATCTAAAGGCACTAACTCCTCTCTGTCAGCTTCTTCAGCCTTTTTCATTTTTCTCTGAAGTTCATGTCTATTATACTCCTTTATCATCTGTTTCAACAGATCGTCGTAACTTTCTCCTGGGCTTTTTATCTCCTTAAGTTCCTCCCAGATATCTTTGGATACCTCGACTTTTTTCTTTGTTTGAGCGCCCATATATATAAGAAGGTGTCCAACATATTTTAACTTTTCCCGTTGGATGGCATCCAATCTAGTAGATCCCCTACCGGCCTATCCGAATTTGTGGTAGCTGTGTTTATTGAACCAGCGGGATTGTATCCCTTGTTCCTCGAACAGAGTTCTGCGAATCAGTGGGATTTCATCCCGTGATCCTCGGATGTGCAGGACTTCGTCCACTTCGTCCTCATTATCATTGCGGATGTGCAGGATTTCAAGGGAATAAAATTCCCTTTTTTCGACAAAACTTGTTTTGTCGTGATCTACTAGAAAACAAAAATGTTTTCTATAGAGCGTAGGAATTTGATTCCTACAAAGTTAGAAACTTAGTTTCTGACGTTCACTCGGACCTTGTCCTCGTGATTCATCCATTTCGTCCTCATTATCATTGCGGATGTTACCTGACGGCGTTCGTGTACGAACTAACTGACGCTGTTCGTAATATTTGAGGGATAACTGACGACGTTTGTAGAGCAGATATGGATGACTAGGATGATGAAAAGTGATGTCTGGATAAACGGGTGAGCTGACGGCGTTCGTAATCTGATCGGCGTCAGGTCGTATTATGATCGCTGTCAGGTGGAGGGGAACTCCACCTCATCTTTATATTCCTTATAACAATCGTAACACGTAGGCTTCTTCTTAGTAGAGTCCATCTCCTTACCGCAGATGTGACAGTGATCTTCCTCATACTCCTCGTTACCATATTTACTCCACGTTTCATAGCAATCACTACAGTAAGGACTGGTTGGATCCAGTTTTATCTCTTTTTCACAGCGGATGCAGAATCCCTTTTCCTCAGATGATGGCTTCTTTTCTTTGGATTCTGGGAAATCTAACTCATCCTTGTGCTCTTTATAGCAATCATAGCAAACGGGCTTATTCCTAGTGGCTTCCATTTCTTTACCACAGATATGGCAGTGACTTTCTTCATAATCGACATTTTTATACTTGTTCCAGCTGCTGAAGCAATCACTACAGTAAGGATGCGTAGGATCCAATTCGATATCCTCTTTACACCGGATACAGAAGCCCTTATCTGAATCCTCATCAGTTTCTTCTTCATCACCATGAGAGACCTTCTTTATGTCGATCTCCGTTCTATCGCTATTTCTTTGAACTCTCATAACTTCATCATATATCTGAGAATACAGTTCACTATCTTCATCTCTTTCAACTAAAATACCCATCTCAACATTGTTTTTCTGGGAAAAGTCATAGAGATTCATCGAAGTGATTATGGCTTTATTCTCATTTAGATAACATTTAGCATGAAGATATTCGTTATAGTATAGTCTCATGTTAGAAAGATCTTCTATCCAATCTAACTCATCGCTACTCAATTCAGCCTTACCGTAGATCAATCTGATGTCCAATTCAAACTTGTCTTTGTCGATCAATTCTTCTTTGATCCTTCGGTTCACCTGCAGATAGGGACTCATCAAGTAGATTTTATCAGTTGAATTTTTGATTATCTGTTTGATATGATATGTGATACCTTCAGTATCTAGGAATTTTGCCATAATATCACCTTTCTTGAGTTTATTATTACTTCTAACCCCTTGTGTATTATACCATAGCTATAAAATATTTGGGAAATTATCTGAGACTTACATAAGCTATATTAATGCTAAACAATTTATGTTTTCATGGCTAAAATAAAGGGTATTCCTACTAGTGAAAAGGAAATACTCAAAGAGTGTCAACAAGATATCCAAAGTTTTGAAGAGATAAACAAAAGTTATAATTCCTTTAATATTGAACTTGAAGACAGAAGAGAGGAATTTTTTAATAGATTACCAGATAGAAGAGCAAGGGAACAAAAAATATTAAATAAAATTAGAGATGGGAAGAACTCGAAAATAAAAGAATATGAAAATAAAATAAGAGAGATCAAAGCTAGAACAGAGGAATATAAGAAGGAAAAAAAATTATTTTTGCTAATTTCAAATTATTTTAAGATTTTCTTTCAGAAATACGTTTCAAAACCCTTGAATTTAAGAAAAATAAAAAACTCAGAAAGAAAGCAAAGGGATAATTTAAAGATGTGGATAGAACACCCAGAAAAAATTTTTGACCAGCAAAATGATGATTTAATCGGACGGATTAATCACTTGAAAGATGTTATGGAGAAACCAATGTATGCAGGCGCTCAGGGAGAAATAAAAGTTCTGAACAAACTTTCAAAACTAAATGATAACTATAGAGTACTATGTGGTCTAGATATTGAATTAGATGACTACATAAGTTATGAAGGGAAAAAGGATCTTAAATCAGCTCAAATGGATTTTGTAGTAGTATCCCATAAAGGTATATTTTTGATAGAAGTCAAGAACTGGGGCAATCGGTATGCTAGTAAAAATACTGGTTTTAGTCCTCATGAACAATTGGATCGAGCAGGAAAAGTTTTGTATGTTTTTCTTAAATCACGGTTAGGTAACGGAATACCTCTATTAAAGAAGAAAATAGAATTTAATGGAAAAAGGTTAACTAAAGTATTGATCCCTATTCAGGGCAACATATCATATGATTCTAATTACAAATATGTCTTAGTGTCCAGTATTTCAGAGATAAATAATTTCATCCAAGATAGAGAAGATGTTTATGATCAAAAAGAGGTTAAAAAGATTACTGAGACCTTAAAACGATCTATCGCTTCGGCCTGGTGCGAATACAGTTCGATACTGTGATTTCTAAGCCGTTCCTTAAGGTCAACGTGCAGCATACGGCTGTCCCGATAAACAGCCTCTTTCTCGGGTACAGTGGTTGAATACTCTATCTGCCCGTCATAATCCGGATGATACGACCTGATCTTCGCCTCGTCCATCTTTTTCTAAAAGATGAAACCATGAATAAGCTTTTTATGGTTTGATAAGGCTATCTGACGCGATGAGGGTACTCCACCTACCAGGAAATATCGTCTACAGGTATGAAGATGAAGAGATACGTGACTTATTCGATTACTTTGAACCGGATATCGCGGTTACCACCAAGGCTAAACGATCTCTAAGGAGGAGGATAGAAAAAGTCTCACCCTACGAGACCGTACGCCTGGAATCGATAGATACGTACATCATGAGGAAACTCGGTGACGATTTTTTCCTTTTCTTGAGGGACGAGAACGCCTTGAACCAACTCGACTTCAGCAGGTGTTCCAACAGCAGGATAACCGTCGTAACGGATATGATAAAAGAGGAGATGGATCCAAACAGTTTCTACTTCGATCTGACTAACACGTCCATCATAGACGGTCTTCACAAAAAACTTCATGATTTCAACGTACTGTCGACAGAGATAGAAGCAGGTAAGAAACCGAGATACCAAGGTGATTCGATTTACGGATTCGGTCCTTCCTTTGGCATGGGAGGTTCAAAGATACCGAGCGTTGTCACGGGCGACCGACTGCAAATCGAGACCTTGAACTCGAAAAAAGTGGGTATACTAGCGGTGCCGGGATTGGGTGATAGGTTCTCGGCAGAACTGCGTAGACGAGGCATAGAAACGAGAGATGACCTATGTTCATTAGACCCTAGAGATATACTAGATGAGGACGGTATAGGCCCTTACAGGAGCACTAAATGGATATCGTGTGCCAAAGCTATCGAAGAACACGACGTTTACAAGATAAACAGGGATGACCTCAAGACAAAACACAGGTTGTTCATTGACATAGAGACGGACTCCCTCAACCCGTCAATAATCTGGCACATAGGGCTGTACGATGACAGCCGAAATAAATATCGCAGTTTTCTCGAGAAAGATCCGGACCAAAAAGGTAGGATAATCAAACAGTTCATGGACTACCTGGAAGATCATACAGACAGCAACAGCGTCCTCCTGGCGTGGTACGGTAGCAATTTCGATTTCCCGCACCTTAAAAGTTTTATCAAAAAGTACGATCCCAAAAGGTTACCTTTGTGGAATAAGATCGAAAAGATCGACTTCATGTACTGGACGGATAAACACGCCGCCCTGCCCTGCAGGAGTTCGAAGTTGGACGAAGTTTCAACCAGACTCGGATACGAACCTGACCTTATGGGGCTTGATGGGGAAGATGTTGCAAGGATATACACAGGCTACATGGAGGACAGATCCATGGAACCCGATTGGAACGAACTGATTACATACGCTAAAGACGACGTCATCTCCATGAAATATGTCTACAAAAAGGTGAGAGAGGCGCCCCTGCTGTTCGATATCAACGAAGTAAAAAGGGATTACAGGAAAAGATAGATCAACGTATCCGACAATCGAACCTCTGGAACAATAAGTGGCGGGAAGATACACCTATTTAGAGATCGATAGTTTCAACCAGGGAGTTTAACTTTGTCGAGCTTTCTTTCTAGGGAGGAGACCATCACAGGGAATGTCGGATTTGTATTGATATTTGGTCTACTAGCATTGGTCGCTATCTTACCTATTTTAGTCTCTTTGATTCTAGAGTTTTCTATTATAATCGGTTTTGTTTTAGCGGTAGCTTATCTTTTAATCATCTTTGCTATATAGTTCAAGACACTCCTGTAGTAAGTCTTACCTTCTTGCCTGTATTCTCTTTACATCTTTCGAAACCGTCAAAAAAAGGAGAAGGCATCCTCCTCAATACCTCACATCGTAATCTTTTTTATCAGTTCTCTTACATTTTCCGACATCTTTGCTCGTCGATCATCTTACGTGAACTGCACTAATTTAAAGCATCATTAAATGACTTTCTGTAAACATGACGATGATTCATATTCTCTCGCTTCATATGCAAGCCTATAGTTCAAGTAAAATGATAGAATGATTATTAATGATCAATGAGCTCTTCAGAGTTAACCCTGAAGTTTCAGTACTTCCCCAGTATCTCTTCCTTTTTTCTCTTGAACTCCTCTTCGCTAATCAGACCATCTTCTTTTAAATCTCTAAGTTCCTCCAACTTTTTTCTAGGCGCTCTTTGTTCATGTAGTAGATCTTCAGTAGTTTGTGGCTCTCCCCATATATTTGGGGTGTAATCCATCTCGTCTCTGTATTCTTTTGGTTCCCTATCAAAATCGAGATCCCAAGATCTTTTTGTTATATAATTACCTTTTACTACATAATATATTCCAGCGAATGTGAAACTGAAAAGAGCTTCTAATCCTGCACCAATTCCAGTATATCTAAGCAATGTGACAATCATCTCAGTTTCATCTTCCACGGGAATGGTTCTAAGTTGGAAACTATACCCGATCCTCATTAGTATATATAATCCCATTATTAAGAGGATATATTTTTTTTGTTTATCTTTAGCTAACTCATACACCAACAGGAGTAGACCACCCATCAAAAGTATGCCCGATACCGCACCAATCAATGCTGAACTGATGATAAAAGATGTATATTCACCCCCTTCTGTGAAACCTGGAGAAAAATAACTTATAATTCCACCGATTAAAAAACTACTTAAGAAGCCAAAGACCAATATTATCACTCCAATCTTGACTTTCTTTGCGTGTTCTGGAGATTGTTTTTTTGATCCTTTATACATCTTGTAAGCCCCGGCGATAAGCAGTAGAAATGCAACTAAGCTTAAAATAGCTGCAAAACAACCGATGAAACAAAATCTTGAAGAAAAAGTTTCTTCTTCAATAGCGCCCGCTAAGCTAATATTCTGCCAAGCTAATAGTAATTCTAAAACACCATAACTCAGCATAGTAAACATCAAAAGACTTAATCCCTTTTTAGTATCATCTTTACCAGATAGTATACTCATATATGTCCCAACTATGCAATTATGAGATGAAAATTAAGTATATATTATTTATCATCATCGATGTTAAATTGAGCACGGGGAAGATGTCCTTCGATGAAGCTGTAAATTTACTGGTAGAAGATGTTGGTATGGACAGACAGGATGCAAAAAAAGAAGTCAAGAGGTACACCCAAAATCCTGCCTATCAATTGAGTTATCTTCTTGGAAAACAGATGATCAAAGAACTAAAAGAAGAAGTGAAAGAAAGGATGGGAGATGACTTTGAAGAAAAATTCTTCCATGACACGATCCTTTACGCGGGAAGTGTCCCGATGAAATATCTGAGAGATATTTTCCATAGAAAGATAAAGGATGACTGATAATTGGTTTTCATCTAATTCAAAGATCAATACCGCGTTTTTAAAAAATTTAGACCTATCCCTTTCTTGGAGAGCATATCTCTGATCTTCAATTCTGGGAGGTCATTAAGGAGTTTTTCTACGACATCTTCAGGTAAGCCTTCTTTTTTTAATGTCCTCTTAAATACTTTTCTCCTTTTTTTTGTTATCCTCTTGTATTTTAAAAATACCAGTACTAGCTTCAAAAGTAAAGGGAGAAGAGCTATAATTGCTCTTAATCCCTTCATAACATTTGTATCCTCTTTTTCTTTCATCTATTCCCATTCCTCTTCCATCTTTTTTCTCATATTCTCTTCTATCTCTTCTTTGATCTTTTCCCCTATCTCTTCATCCATATCTTCACCTGAAAAAGAGAAGTTCCCTTTGTCACTTAGAATGTTCTTAACTACCGATGTTACGTCCCTACTTTCCATAAAATCTCTAGTCAATTCGTAAGCTTTTTCTTCATCCATTCCCGCATCTATTAACTCTTTGTAAAAATTCGCTGTACTTTTAGCCAATTTTTCACTGTCTTCTAGATTGTAAATCGATTCTACGATCCCTGAAATGAGAGAAGGTACTGTTTCGTTCAACGTCTGCATCACTTCTTTCAATTCTTCTACATCTTCTAGGTCATCCATTTTTTAACACCTCGTTTAACATATAGGGTGAGCAATGTATTTTATTTTGTTGAGCAATTCTGCTCACTAATTACCGATTACACAATGACTCCCTTAGGTAAAAAGATTAGGTTTTTCTAAGTTAGAATTGAAGATCAATGTGACTATCATATAATTTTTTATTCATATTTTGGAGATATAGTAGACCATGTAAAAAGATTATGGTT
>CAZRSB010000068.1:0-8434 GCA_964602715.1 uncultured Thermoplasmata archaeon
TGATATCTTTATGAGATATAGGACTGAACTAATACTCGTAATCTTTAGTATGGTTCTATTGATTTCAACGAGTTTTTCTTTTGTTGGAGGAGGATCGGAATCAAACATCGATACCGATGAGGAAAAAGTTAGATTACTGGTTGAACATACTGGACTTGACACCAAAGAATTGGATGAAGATGTAAGATACAACATATTAGAAGAGTATGATCATTACCTTTTGATAGAGGCTTCAAAAGAAGGTATAGAAGCTCTAGAATCAAGGGATATATCTTTAGAAAAATTGGAAGATCAATATCAGGTTCATTTACAATCCTATTCTTTTGATACTAGAGAAGGAGAACCATCCATACCTGAGGAGTTGAAAATAGAAGAATATTGTCAGGAGGAAGAAGGTCATTATATAATTCAGTTCATCGGACCGATAAAGTCTGAATGGAGAGAAAAACTTGAGGAAAAGGGTGTAGAAATTCATGAATTTAGACATCGATTTAATTTTATTGTTGAGATGAAATCCGAAACAAAAGAAGAAGTTGAAAATCTAGAGTTCGTAAATTGGATTGGTATATATCACCCAGCTTATAGGTTTGATAAAGAATTGTTGGATAGGTCTGAAAATTTAAAATTGGAGGTATTCACATTTTCAACATCTGATGAAACGGAGTATGATACACTTTCTGAGGATATGATATGCAACAACCGAAATGCACTTTCTAAAGGGGAAAAAAATTTTATTTTAGAAGCAAAACCAGATGATCTGATAGAGCTAGCCAATATGCATCAGGTCAAACACATAACAGAGAGCGTAGGTGATTATAGATTATTGAATGCTGATGCCACATGGATCACTCAAACAGATGAAGAGGATAATAGAAAAGTTACAGAAAAAGGGATAACGGGTGAGGACGAGTTGATCACTATAATGGACAGTGAACTGTATGGAGGAAATTCATTAGATGATGATCATGAGATGTGGAAAGATCCTGATGGAAATGAGGTAGGGGATGACCATCGAAAAATAGAGGCCCATTATGTGCCTGGTGATTCTGAGGGAGATCTTAATTTTGGGAATTATCATGGAACCCATGTTGTAGGGACTGCTCTAGGAGATGCTCCTCCATATGGTGAATACGCTGTTCATGACGGAAATGCATTAGGATCTAGATTGATATTTCAAGATGTAGGACCGGGAGGAGATGAAATAGACCCTCCAGGGGACATGTATGGAGATGGTTACGAAGATCCATATGAGATGGGATCTAGGATTCATAGTAATAGTTGGGGAATAGAGGATGTAGGTTATGTTGGGTTAGCACAAGAATCTGATGAGTTTTTATGGGATCATAAAGATTTCAATATCGTATATGCTGCCGGTAATGAAGGGCCAGATGAGTATACAATAGAAGGTCAGGCAGAAGGAAAAAACGTAATCAGCGTAGGTTCTTCTATAAATGATCCTTTTCAAGACGATGTCTCTGATTTCAGCAGCAGAGGCTATGCTCAAGATGGAAGGATAAAACCTACCTTACTCCATATCGGGCAATGGCTGAATTCAGCAGACAGATCTGATGATGGTTATAGCAGTATGTCTGGAACGAGCATGTCAACTCCTGGGATCGCTGGACAAATAGCTCAAGTTAGACAATATTATAATGAAGGATGGCATGCTGGAGGCATACCTGATGAAGAGGAGGGTTTCAATCCAAGTAACGCTTTAGTTAGAGCTACATTGATAAATGGAGCCGTAGAAATTTCAGGGGAAGGTGCATACCGAAACGATGAAGGATTTCCAAACAATGATCAGGGTTTTGGAAGGAGTAAATTGGACCGAGTATTACATTTTGAAGATGATGAGAGAAAACTCATCGCTTATGATTCATGGGATGAAGATGTAGCACTAGAGACTGGAGAATCTTGGAGTATGAATTTTGAAGTTGACGATCCCTCTCAAGAATTGGAAGTAACTTTAGCCTGGACGGATTATCCAGGTAATATAGGGTCAGATGAAAACGATCCTGCGATAGTTAACGACCTTGATTTGGAATTGAATACTCCAGATGAAACAAGATATGTTGGAAATGCTTTTACAGGCAATGATCCTGGTTATTCCGAACCTGATCCTACTGAAAACCCTTGGAGCGGGCTAAGAGATAGTGAGTATGATGGCCTGAATATAGAAGAGAACGTTTTGTTACTCCCTGATCATAATGGAGTTCAAGAAGGAACTTACGAGTTAAATATTAAGGCTCATCAAGTTCCTGAGGGACCACAACCATTTGCTGTGGTGATATCAGGAGGACTATCAGAAGACCCACCAGGAGAAGCTCCAAATATAAATATAAATAGACCAGAAGAGGGGGAAATTTGGAGAGCTTATGAAGAGGAAAATATAGAGTGGGAAACGACCAAAGGAGATGGAGATGTTGAACACGTAAGTCTTTACTATAGGACATCTAAAAATGTAGATTGGGAGAAAATAGCGGACAATTTAGAAGATACTGGTGAATTTAGTTGGGAGATACCAAACGATAATAGTGATGAAGTACAGATAAGAGCTGAAGTTATAGATGATAAAACAAGAACAGGTGAAGATGTAAGCGATAAATTCACTATAGAAGGCGAGTCACCTGAACCTCCTAATAACCTAGCTGTTGATCATGCAGAGTTAAAAGAGGATTGGCACTGGATTTACGATGAAGAACATAGAAAAATGGCCGACACGGCAGTAGGAATAGATGAAGTAGAAAATTGGAGAGGGGCAAAAAGAACAGAACTCCCTGGAGGAGAAATCACTGATATAGCTTATTTCCACGGTGATGAGGCTATATCAGTAAGGGCTAGTATTCATGAAGACGATGAAACAGAACCTGGGGAAGAAATAGGAAGATCATATGAGCTCAGGAATTTTGAATTAGACGAATGGCATGAGATTCCACTCAAAGAATCTGTTGAGATAGAGTCAGGTAAATATTGGGTGGTGCTAGAAGTAAAAGACGAAGGAGATCATCATTTTCCTTTTGGCATATTTGATCATGAAACTGAGGAGGGGACATATATCAAACACTCGGGAACCGATGGATGGGAAAGTAGAGACTATACATGGGCTTTAGAAACTAAGATCAGGGAAAAGAGTGAAAAAGATAACTTGATAAAATGGGATTCTAGTCCAGAAGACCCTCAATATGTTAGCCATTATAATGTTTATAGAGCTAAAGAAAGTGGCCAGATAGAAGATCATATAGCAGAAGTAGAAGCTGAGGGCTTAGAAGAGTACAGATTTTTAGATAGAGATATGGGTATGGCTGATGATAATTTTTGGTATTATCTGGTAAGAGCGGTTGGTAAAAATGGCTTAGAAGAAAAAAATGAAGAATATGTCCAAGAACCTGTTCGTCCATTCCAAGTCGAAATAATTTGGCATAATGAAGAAGTTCTTGGAGGAGAAGAAGGTATTCTTGAGTATAAAGTGAGGAACATCGGCGAAACTTTTCATGAACAAACTATAATATTTAAGATCGATGGAGAAATAGAGAAAAGTGAAGAAGTAAGCATCAATCAAGGCGAATCACATGAAGGATATTTCACCTTTCCCTTAGAAAAGATTGGATTTAGAACTCTTCAAATAAGAAGTGAAGATCATAGGGACTACGCTACTGTGTCTGTAATCGAAGATGCTTACTTTGAGGTTGATATGGTCGATTATGACTCCCAAATTCTGAAAGATGAAGTAGCTACATATGAATACTTAGTTAAAAATACAGGAGGTAAAGAAGCGTCCCAGCAAGTAGTATTTGAAGTTGAAAAGATGGGAGATAAAATTCATCAAGAAACAGAGGAGGTCTCTCTTACCCCGGGAGAAATATATTTAGGCGAATTTGAATTTGAAACTGAAGAGCAGGATGTTGGCGATTATTTCATCCGTATAAAAAGTGAAGATGACTACGTTGGTAGAGGATTGAATATTTTAGAAAGAGATGCTTTCAATATAAATATAGGTAGAGTGAGAAGAACTATAGCCCAAGGTGATGATCTTCTCGTGAATTATTCAGTAATCAACACGAAAGATCATACTGACACACAAAATATAGAACTCCAAATTTATAAATACTCTGACGGAGAAAGGGGAGAGATAATAAAAGAAGATAGTTTAAACCTTGAACTAGAATCTGAAGAAATCTATCATGGTAATTTTACCTGGCAAACTGAGGAAGATCGCGAAGGCGATTATTTGATAGAAATATCTAGTGATGACCAAAAAGATGAGACTAGAGTAGAGATAATTCAAGCAGATATTTTTGGAGTGGAAATCAGGATAACAGAACGAGAGATCATAGAAGGTGAACGACTAGAAGTGAATTTTACGATCATCAACACAAAAAACGAAAGAGACAGTCAAGATATCAAATTAGAAGTTGAGCCTAGAAGAAATGGGGATGTAGTCCATGAAGAAGTTATGAAAAACTTAACCATCGATCCTGGAGAAACCTATGAGGGTGAATTCATTTGGGAAACAGAAAAGAGTGATGCTGGTTTCTATGATTTAACCATATCTAGCGAAGACGATTATGCGAGTACATTTCTGCAGATATCAGAATCTGGAATTTTTGAAGTGAGCATGTCATTTCCAGAAAGAGAGCCTGGTGAAACTGATTTCTCTCTAGATGAAGACGTTTATGTTGAATACCAAGTTCGTAACAATAAAGAAGAATCAGATACCCAAGACATCCTGTTCAAGATTTATCAAGATGATAGATCTATTTATCATGATTCAGAATCCGATATAATGTTAAAAGAAGGTGAATCTTATGAAGGGAGTTTCACCTGGTCACATGAGGAAACAAAAGTCGGCAGATATACTGTAAAAGTTTCTAGTGAAGATCATAATACCTCGCAATACATCGAAGTGATCAAAGACGATGTATTTTTAGTTGACATCGAGCTCAGTGGGAGACATCAGGAGCACGATATAATTTCTGGTGATGATGTAACTATAACATATACGATAAGAAATACAAAAGATGTGATCGCGACTCAAGATATCAGTTTTTATGTAGATGAGAACTTAAATGAAGTAAAGGAAAAGATCGAATTAGACCCTGGTGATACTTACGAAAACGAATTTATATGGGAGGTGGGAGAACTGAAGGGAGAAAGGACATTATCTGTTGAGAGTGAGGATCATTCAGACGAACTTACTGTACAAGTCTTTGGAGGATCTTACTTTGATTTGGAGATCAATGAACCACCAGACAAAGAGGAATTTAAAGAGAATTTCGAGTTTGATATCTCTTTTACAGTCACAAACTCTGGAGACATTCCAGATACTAAAACAGTTGATCTCTTTATAGATGGAGAGTTGATAGAGAAATGGGAATTACATATTGAAGATGGCGAATCAAAAAATATAGAATACTCTTTTGAAACCAAGGAAGGAATGGAAGAGCATGAAATAACTCTATCTTCACCAGATGATGAGGATTCTATAACAATAATTGTAGATATGGAAGAAGATGAAGAACAAGAAGAGGATAGAGAGGATGATGGAATTGATATACCAGGATTCACATTATTCCTTTTGATTGCAAGTATATTCTCAGCTATCTTTTTCAAAGAAATGATTAGAAAATAAATGAAAAAAGATGGAAACCACTAACTTAAAACTTAATCCAGCCAATCTACTTCTATTTGCTCTAATTGCTTCAAAACTGTTTCTCTGATCTCTTTCGGTTCTGGATAATCTATCACTACTTTACCATTTTCCATCACTTTCTCCAACTTTGGTTCCATCTCTTTTCCACAATCACAATCAGGTGTATCTCTATCACTCCAACTTCTCATCTCAAAGGTGAAACAAGCAGGGCACCTATAGACTTGTTTCTTTCCACTAAACTTCCCTCTTTTGGCTACCATCTGTCCTTCTTTTTCTACGATATCCATAGCAAAATTAACTGTTCTTGCGTTTGAAATAGAAGTGCCTACTCCAAAGGCATCCACTCCAGATTTTTTAAGTTTTGGTATATAATACTCGTCCATACCACCAGAACAGATGATCTTAGCACTTACACCTCGCTTCTCCATCTCCCATTTTACCTCTTCAGCTATCTTGCCTAGATCCCCTCGTCTTGAGGAAGGTGTGTCTAATCTCAATCCCAATAGCCTATCACCCATAGCATCTGCAGCCATATGAGATTCTACAGTTTCATCATAATAAGTATCTACCAGGGCGATCCGAGATATGTCCTCCGGTAAGGCTTCATCAAAAGCTTCAAAGGCCATTTTTGGTTCGTCAAATATTATAGTTAATGCATGAGGCATAGTTCCCTGCGGTTCCACACCAACTTCTTCCGCCCCCGCTAAACAAGATATACCATCACAGCCCCCTATAAATGCGGCTCTATCTATCAAAGGAGCAATGGCAGGGTGCATCCTTCTGATACCAAAAGACATGATAGTGCTATCTCCAGCTACTTTTTTAATTCTAGCTGATTTAGTAGTTATACCTGTAGGATGACATATAAAACCCAAAAGCGGAGTTTCGTATATACAAAATTCTTTATATGGTCCTTCGATAAAAAATACTGGAGTGTATAATCCATTTCTTCCCTCAGATCTAAATATTGTACCTTCGGGCATAGAATACACGTCAACATCTTTACCACGAAGTAATTCTAGCACCTCATCCAATCCGCAAAAAACTGCCCAAGTCCAATTAGAAGGTAAAGAAGAGGCGGTGAATTCCGCTGTCACAGCTTCATCACCTACTTTCTTTTGTTCAAAAATCTGCATAGTATTATTAAAATAGACATCAGTGGTCTTCCCTTCCTTTATTTCTTTTTCACTACTCATATGAAAATTTGTAGGATTGAGATCGTTCATGTTACTTTTAACTAAATAGGTATTAAATATTATTTTGGTTTTCTGATATGATAGAAACTAAAATCCTAAAAATATCCGCTTTTTTAAAAAAGATTTATATCCTTATTGACTTATTACAACTTAACAAGTTCAGGTGATAATATTGGCTGATGATGATGTATGCCCCGATTGCGAAAATAAGGTCAAAGAAGGTCAAATAAGATGTAAAAATTGTGGAAAATTACTTGAAAACAAGGACTGGGAGGGCAAAATTGATTCTGTAGTTAAATTAGTAGATGATATCGAAGAAGAAGATCTACAACTTCCTTCCCTTGAGAAAACTGTAGAAAATAAATTAGTATCGACTTTAAGAGCCGTAGAAAAGGACATAAGGAGCTCACTCAAAGAAGAATTTCAGGCTAGAGAAGAAAAGATAAGGGACCGTTATAAGAGGGAAAAAATAGAATTGAAGGAAGAATTGAACCAGGTTAAAGATGAACTTAATGATCTTCGCGAAAATACAGAGAAAAAGAGGGAAGAGTTAAGGGAAAAATATGAGCAGGAAAAAAAAGAACTAAGAGAGAGGTTGCAAGAAGAGAAAGATGATCTAAGATACAGGCTTGAAAAGGAGAAGATTGAGCTTAAAGAGAGATACGGAGAAAGAATTACAGACCTGAAAAAAGAGTTGGAGAACCAAAGAGAAAAAGAGGATAAAAAAATAAGAGGTGAAAAGAGTAGTGGGTTTATGTTTTTTAGTAAAGAAAAAATCATTTCAGATACAAATACGTGGTCAAAAGATTTAGAAAAAAGATTAGATGAACCTATTTATCCATTTCCAGCAATAGTCGACCAAGAAAAAATCAAAAGAGCATTTTTGCTGAACGTAATCAATCCCAAAATTAATGGAGTTCTGATATGGGGTCAAGAAGGGCTTGGAAAAACAACTGCTCTGATAAGCACGGCTGAACTGGTGGCGGGGATAGAAGAAATTCAGATGAAAAAAGACGAAAATATAAAGGTATGGAACGATAAAAATAGATACCTCACAGGTGATATCAATACAGAAAAAGGTCCAGTTAAAATCATCATCGATACGATGCTAGGGAATGTTGCTATGACCGTGGTTGATCAAAACAGTTTGAGCAAAAGAGTTACACCTATACTAAAAGCGGGAGAAATAACTCCTTTCGAGAAACATATCCTGTATTATATAGATAGTCTTGATCTGCATGTGAAAGCTGATAATATAAGTGATCATGATGAAAGAGCTAAGATAATCCATAGGAGAGATTATTTTGAAAGGAATCCAGAAGAATTTTATATGAACTATGAAGATGAAATATATGACCTTAGAGATCGTATAATAAAGGCTCGACAGAAACTACCAGATGTGAATGTAGATAAAGAAATCATCGACAAAATTTCAGATATAACTGAAAGAGCTTCTTTAGGTCCTAGTGCCGACTTGAAAGTGAAAGAAGTTTCAAAAACTGTTGCTGCTTACGAGGAAAGAGAAAATATACTAGAAAGAGACGTTAAAACCGCCGCTGATCTACTCTTAACAAGCGATAATCGTGGT
>CAZRSB010000069.1:0-8352 GCA_964602715.1 uncultured Thermoplasmata archaeon
ACAATTATTGATATATAAATTTAATTTGAGGATATGAATGAAACTCTAACCCTACATATTTTCTTTCAGTTCATCCAAAATTACGGGGTCAGGACATCTTCTTCGATAATCACATTGATAGCATTTTCCAAGGTTATCATGATTCCTTTGAGGCACCTTTCCATTGTTTTTTATTTTATAAAGTTGTCTTATTTTCTTTTTCACTTTCTTTTTCATTTTAGAGGTGATTTTTATCTTAAAATCTCCGTCTTTATATTTGATTAGGGCCCTATTCACTTCGACACCCATATCGTCTTCTATAAGAAGTGCATAGCAACCTAATTGAAGAAGATGGTTCTCATGAGGCTCCTTAGGTTTTTCCCCGCTTTTAAACTCTATAATCCTAATATGATCGTTTTTTGTCCTTTCAACTCTGTCGGGTTTTCCTGCTAAGTTTAAATTCTCAGAAAAAAGTATTGGTTTTGATATTTCTTCTGAAATTCTAGTACCGTCTAAATCTGAATAGAGTTCTTTACCCTTAATACCTACAGATTGGAGCTTGTTATCGTACCTTTTGTATAAACTTGCTGAAACTCCAAGTATCAATAAAGTGGTCACATAAACCATAATAACAACGTCAGGAATACCAAAATTGCTAATGATAAGGCAGCTAATAAAAAACTCACCTCCTTTTTAACCTCTAGACTTCTTACTTCTCTACCGAATTTATCATGTTCTAGAGTTCCTCTCCTCTTAGGATCCATTCTTTTGTTTTTTGACTTATTTTTTTCTCTGATATCATGCTGTTTCAATGTTTTTTTGTTGCCTTTATTTATCATTTCCTTTATTTTTTCTTTATCTAAACCTGTTTTCAGATTGGATTCCTTCAATTCACAATATTTTTCTAAATGGCAATATTCAAAAGTTGATATATCAGTTACCGTGAATATATCGTCATCCATTTTTACCACTTTTTCATTATTGTCAAACCTCGTTGTTCTTCCATTAAACTGGTTTCTCATCCGGTTAAATGTTTATATATATTATGCTCGTAGTACTAATTAATTGTAGAAATTCAAAAGAGCAAGTAGAACAGCATAGATAAGATTTCACAAATCAAAAAAAAAACAATTCAATTATCTAGTTGGATATTCATGGATGTTTATCCCCATTTTTGATAGAGTTAAGGTATGTCAAAAACTTCTCTTCTAGACACTCATCCCTCGAAAAACATTCTAATTCTTCTAGAAATTCGTCAAGGATCTTGGATTTTTGGTTTTTAGGAAGAATCTTGAGGAGTTCGACACCGGCATCTATGTGATACTCAATCAATCCCTCTAGATCGATTATTCCTTCTTCCATCAATAACATTCTCGGCTTTTCATCAAGATCTTTCCAACCTTCGTACCATTCCTCCTTCTTACTTCCGGAATCCTTCCAAAATTTATGCAGACTTCCTCCACATTTTTTCACGATGTAGCTCATGGCCATCTCTGATGGTAAATTGTACTTTTCATGTAATGTCTGAAGTTTTTCCTCGATTTTTTCCTCGTTCAAATTAACCTCTATAGCTTCAACGATTCTTTGGATGTCATCCTGATCAAAATTTACTTCACCGCCCTTTTCTCCCTGTTCGGTAGATAGTTTATGCTCTTTTCTTTTTTGATCACTTAAGTGTATCTCCTGAGTTTTGCCATCAAAATGTATCTGCTTTCTCTCGTCAAAAGTTTTGACGATCGCATCTTTAATTATATACCTCTTCCCGTTTTCAAGAGTGGGACCTTTTCCATCATCCTTATCCCACGAAACAAAAATCCTTCTTGTAGAATTGTCCTTCAATAAACCTCGCTGTTGCATACTTTTTTTGGAACTCTCCTGATAGATTTCATCTACCTCAGCCTCCACTGTGACCCTTTCCCCCACTGGTCCCAAAGAATCTAAACTCTTACATATCTCAAAATGATGTTTCACTTCATCTATGAACGGAGATTCATGGTTATCTCTGGTCATAATATGAAGTTCCTTTTTAGATCTGGTCATCCCCACATAAAATAATCTCCTCTCTTCTTCTATCTGATTTATATCGGTGTGCCTTACCGGTTCAAGTTCAATTTTTTTGTCTCTTTCGCTCGGAAATTCGAATCCATCAATACACGAAGAAACATGAAGTATTATGACCACTTCTGCCTCCTTACCTTTTGCTTGGTGTAAAGAAAAGATGTTAAGAAAATTTTTTGCTTCTCCGCCACTGCCATAATATTTACTAGAACCAGCGTCATAGGGGATATTCTTTTTTCTAAGTTCTCTCTTTATCCCTTCCATAAAATTCAATATGTTGTATCTTGACAGAACCATGATTTCATCGTATTGATGACCCTCTGCATGGAATGACTCTATCAATTTTAGGGCTTTTTCGACAGTTACATTTGTATACTCATAATCACTAGCCGATATCTTGTGTATCTTGGGAGCCATTTCTTCTGTCTTAGTGGCTTCTACTCTTTTATCTAACTGGTGTTTATTGTTTTCGATTAAATCGTTACCGGCTTCCAATACAGTTTTTGGGCACCTGAAATTCGTTGTGAGGTAGGTCTTCGTACAATCACCAAAATATTCCTCAAAATCTAGGAAAAAGGTAAGATCAGAACCTCTGAAAGAATAGATACTCTGCCAATCATCCCCAACACAGAATAATTTACTTTCATCGTCTAACAAAGACGATATCAATTCCACCTGATCTACTGAAACGTCCTGGAATTCGTCTACTAGGACATGTTTATACCTTCCAGAAAAATCTTTTTCTCTCACAAAATCAGTTGCCCTGATAACCATATCTACGAAGTCTATCAGATCATTCCTTTCCAAGATCCTCTCATATTCTTCAAGAAGTATTCTACCCGACATCCCGAAATAATATTGTCTTGGATTATCTGTGTCCAATGCCCTTTGTATATCTGAAGGAGTCATCCTGTTCTGTTTTGCATGTTCGATGAATTCCCTGAAGAGTTTTTTAATCTTCTTTTCTTTCTTCTCGTATTCAAACAGATCTTCAATGTATTCTTCGTAACTCTTTTTTCTAAGCTCCACTCCCTCACTCTTTAGTCGTTCTTTTAACTTGTCTTCCAATTCTCCAGCCATGTGCTCATATTCATAGGTCTCTACCAAGCTGTATTTTTCATTCACCCTATAGACTTTGAAAGCTCTATCATATATAATCAATTCATCCTTTTCCTGAGATACTTCATATAACTTCTCGCCCTCATCTACTATCCACCAAATTTCGCCATCCTGAGATAGCTCCAAACTCTCCTTGGCATCGAAATCCATCTCGTATAACTTCACCCTAAATTTCTGAGAAAGGGGCCCCTCTTTCAGAGAATCCTCAATTTCCCTATATTCCAAACTACCCAGAGCCTTTCTCTCGCCCTTCTTCATCTTAAATTTTTTAATATCTTCTACTTTGATCCATATCTCCCCATTTTCTTTGATTAGTTCAGCTTCTTCGCTGATTTCATGGCCCATGTCATCGAACAGTTCTCTTAACTCTTCATTCACCATCCCCTCTCGTAATCCCCCATTGTATTCCGAACGGTAAAAAGTGAATCTGAGTTTATCCTTGAATTGTTCTCTTCCCCATTCCATCTTTGAATGATACTCTTCTGCGGATGTCTCCCACCAATCAGGCACTTCACCTTCCTTATTTATCCCCCAGTGTTCTATGTAAACATCATACTCCGGAAGATAAAAATCTGGCCTATACAAGCCCTTATTTTCTGAAAAATCGGCCCACTCGGCAATATCTTCGTATCTGTAATCCACATCGTGAAGGAAAAGAAAGTCCGCAATTTTCTTTTCGGCTATGGATCTCACCTCTTCTTCTAATTTTGTGCCATAAGTTTTCTCTGCTCTTTTTTCAACGCTTTCTTTCTTTGACTCAAATTCGCTCTCCTCAAATTCATCGTAATCATGATAAATCAAGTATTGATAATAATACTCTAAAAACTCACTATCTTCTTTTGATGTTTCCTCATCAAAAATTCTCTCGATTATATTCTTTTTATCATTATCGGTCGCCACGTCAGACCCAAGTTCTGAAAAATTTTCTATTATCTTCTTACCAAGACTGTGAATCGTCTTGACCTCCACATCATCTATACCATAATTCTTCAACCTTTCTTCCATTTCATCGGCTGCTTTATTTGTGAATGTTATGGCCAAAATGTCATTGGGATTGAGTCCCTTTTCAACAAGGTAGATTATCCTTATCGTTAAAACAGTGGTTTTGCCGGTCCCTGCAGCAGCAATGACCAAATTCCTCTCATCATTTCGCATTACGGCCTTTCGTTGTTCCCAATTGAGATCAATCCCAGCTTCACCAATATCTGAAAACAGCATATCGTATCTCTCGTTTTCAAACTGAATAAAATTCTCGTTATAATTATCTAAAAAATCACGGTCGTTCGAATATCTTTCTTTTACCTCAGAGAATGCCTTCTTGTCATTCTCAGATAAATATCTAAAATCTACTTTATTGTTTAAGCTGATAAGCTCATCTTTTATCGCCTTCAGTGTATCTAAAAGCTCTTCTTTGGTTCCCTCTTCCATATACTTTTTGTAATCGCGATGGGGTTTCAATTTGTCTTCTACTACTCTATACCTCTGGTATGCCTGCCAAAATACCCTTTCAAACAATTTTTTGTTGTTGATGTAATTTTTATACCTTTCTATCTCTTTAGTTATGTATTCCAAATGTTCGACTTCATTCTTCTTCAAATATTTTTCATCCAACTCATATTTCATCATGCTAGTTCTTTCTGTGCACCTGTCCAATCTTTTTATAAAATTTTTTATAAAATCCGATTTTAACTTTCCCTCAATGTTATCAGCATTTTTCTTAGCCTTCTCGATTTCTCTGAGAGATGCTTTGAGAAAATTTGTTTCTCTCTTGAAGCGTCTCTTGTTCTTTTCTCTAAGTTCTAGGTGTTTTTTCTTTTTCTTCAAAAATGACTCGTATAGCTTGTTTACGATAAAGTTTGGAAGGTATCTCTTTCTGCTATTATACTTCATCTCCTTCTCAGTGATTTTTTGTTCTATCCTCTCAAACGTCATCGATTTTCTTATTTCTTTCACATATAAATATCTTTTTAAAATCTAAAATAATAAACACCATCAATTCATATCGGCGAAACATTTTTGAAGGTGAGTCCCTTTCCACGAAACATATTTTCCTCAGCCGTCAGGTGTATAGAGAAAAACCCTACTAGTACCCGCCATCGTTTTTCAAATGAACATAAATACTTCAGCCTAGTATCTCCAAAAAAAACACTTGGCACTAACATCGCGATAACACTCACTGTCATGTTCTCCTCTTTAAGATTTTAAAACCAACGAGATATATTCTGAATCACTTTATACCAAAATAAGCAGCAAACAAAAACATCTAAGAAATCATAAAAATCATAATTACAAAATTACTTTACCTCTTCTAGAACTCTTTATTGATCATATATCTCCATCTTCTATAAGCCCCCATAGATTTTTCCCTTCTCTAATAGCTTCTTCTTCTCTCCATAGATACCTATAATCATCACCTACATCTTCAGATTCTTCAGGTACATACGCCAAACCTTCCTGAAGGAGAGAACTAGAAACACAGTTTATACCATCTGGATTTTCTAACCGTATATCAGCTTGTAATGTGTCTATATATCGTTTCCTTCCAGCAGTGAGATGGAAAGTGAGTTCAGCGTTCGTACTTGAGGAATCTATAAAAGATTCGAGATGTTCGAGCACTTTCGCCTCGTATTCTTCTACTTTCTCATCGGGAAAAGATGGGTGGTTATAAGCGTATTCAATACCGAGTGGATGTAAAAAATACTCCTCTCCCCCCTCTACAATATATTTATTCTGGCTTTCAGCCAATCTTTCAATATTCACATCAACTGTTACATCTCTTTCCGTGGGAGCGAGAGCATCCCTATCTTCAGGATCATCTCTAATTATGAAAGTCCCGATGGCAGCAATAATTAGAATAAAAATAACCAGGGTTGCTAAAAACTGGTAGACCTTTCTCACTAGTCCAGGTGTGATAATACGATCGAATGGATTGGATATCTTTATCGTCTTTTTCTCCTCTTTATCCCGATAGGATGATGAAATTCCTCTTTGTCGGTTTCCTAAAGGAGATCCTGCCTTCACTATATACTTCAATACAAAAACACCCAAAATTGCTGCTATCAGAGAGGAAAACCAAGCAGAACCAAACATCCAAGAACGATCTATATTTGTCTCGAATTCTTCATACTCCTCTATCCCTATCATTTGATCTTCTGGATAAGCCTCGATTTCTATCTCACCTCTACCCAGTCTGTGATCATCTTCTCCGAACATATCTTCAACCTGGAATGGGAAATAAACAGGGGCCACTAACATCATTCCGAGGCCTAGTGAGCCCAAAATTACTCCGATTCGATAATTCTCATCGCTCTTAGCTACCATACCGAGACCTGAAATCAACAACAAGCTACCCCCCAAAGAAACATATGTTAAAACCTCCATATCTCTCATCACAGAAGCCGTGCTATCCATTCCTTCTTCTTCGTAATCCACCATCTCTGTCGTCGTTTCCCTTTGGGCTACGGGTGCATCTTCCGACCAACGGTCTACTTCCGTGCTTCCATCAAAATATAGGGTCGTTCTCTCGATCCTCTTGCCTTCAGTTGTGTATCTATAATCTATCGATTCGGGTTCATCTGCACCCATCCATAGAGGAAAATCATAATCACCATCATCCTGGTAAGTAATATCATCACTAACAGTATACCATGAAAATTGAAGACTCAATATGGAAATGATAAGCACTATACTGATTAGTCCAATTACAATTCCTTTTTTGCTTGCCCTGTTCATAACGTATCATACTCCTTAATTCATCCAAGATCTAATGATGAGCAATTTTTTAATTTACCTTGAGATGGTGCGGTTAATCGGGTGTGGTTTAGATTTTTCTTGAGGTAATACCTAATCACGTCGAATATTATGATTTAACACATATATATCTTTTCTCATTTATCCCTTACTTTTTCTATACCCTCTAGATATTTCAGGTGAATATATGTATAAAAAGATGATCAAATCACACTACCTACTATTAAGATTATCAAACCCGTTACGAAAATTGCATCAAGCGTTCCCGCACCACCTATACTAAGTTCTCTAAAACCAAAATCCTGAATGTTATCTAAGTTCATTATATCAGCGCCAATCAGGGTTCCTAATGTCCCAGAGACATATCCAATGACTAACAAAGATCCCGGTAATAAGGAAGCCACAATGATTGAACCGATAAGAGGAACTAGAATATAGACCCTGATACCATCATCATCAATGGTAGAAAAACAATAAGTAAAGAAGATGAGAACTAGTGTGGCAAGAATAATTTGGATGATCAGATCTGGTCTAAGCCAAATAAAATAAATTGAAAATCCAACAGGCACTATTCCACCCCCTATATTCATATATATATCTTTTTGTTTCAATCTTATTACAGGAACATTGAAGAAGCATCCAATGATCGTACTCGCTGCGAGCAAAATAACAGTCTTAATGGAAAAATCTAGTGTCTGAAATATCAACGATAAAATGATGAATAAGATAATCAAAATCATTGCACTAGTGATGTAATACCCTATCATCATCCCTGGTTCGTTAAACCTTTCATTCATATCTTTGACCCTCTTTTTTTATTTCTAAGATTTTAACCAAACATTTCTAGTTTGACTACCTTCTTTCATCTTAGTTTTTAGTGTTAATTTACATTATGCTTTAATTGTTATTTTAGTCTTAAGATTTTTTCTTATGACATCTTCTGCAACAGGGTTGGTCTAGGTTTTTATTCGTCCTTCGATATTGTCTTTTTCTTTAAATAGTTAGCGGGTGAAGAATCGGCATCAACCCTTAATGTATATATATCAAATCCGTCGATCCTTCAATTTTTGAAGGATAAGAGAATCCTCCCAAACTTCCCTTATGACATGGTAATACCTTTTTCATCCTAATCTTCATAGGTCTCATGATTAAAAAACTATCAAAATTCAAACCTTTTCAATTCAGTTTCGGGATAGCTCTTCTCGTTTCCTTTCTGAGTTCCTTAACCACTGTCATGTTAACTCACCATCCACCCTTATTGAGGATTCGTGTGAACCAATAAGATCAATTCCTAGACCCTCTCTCACGAGAGGGAAAACTTAAGTTTATTAAAGAGCTTCTACAGGCCGCAATGAAAACGTTGATCACACCTTATATCGGAAAACATACTATTTTTAGTGAGCGAGAGAAACTTGTTCAAGAAGTATTGCTCAGGTAGAATATCTA
>CAZRSB010000070.1:0-8322 GCA_964602715.1 uncultured Thermoplasmata archaeon
TCTCTTGACCTGTTTTACCAGCGAAGCAGGACTTGACTTTCGGGCAGGATATACCTACCGTCAAGTATCATTTTACATACCTGTTTCAAGGTATTTAAAGGTTGAAAGTGGGGGTGAGTGAAAGTGGAGATGTAGAAGGTGTGTTTTCACACATCACGACATCACGATGCACACCTGCTGAGTGAGAGCAGGAAATTCTTTCCTGAGGATTCATCCCTCTCCCTGAACGGAGAGGGGCTTCTGTCTATTTTCATCTAATCTATCAATGATCTAGCAGTTTTAGCTATAGATTGAGCACTATCATATTTGGGAGACCAACCTAAATCTTTAATCTTATCAATAGAAAGAAGCATGGTTTTCACATCTCCTTTCCACCCACCTTTACTTCCATCAGCTCCTTCTGTCCAATTATACTCTACATCATCAAGTTCCATCTCATCGCAAACGATATCAGCTATCTTTTTGACATTGACATAGTCTTCAGACCCTAAATTGAAGTATTCAACTTTATCTTCAGAGTTCTTTGTAGCGAACAGCATTCCTTCGATACAATCTGATATGTAGAAATAAGATTTACTAGTTCCTGGAGGCGCACCCAATATTTCAAGCTCAGAAGGGTCTTCTTTCAATTTTTGAACAAAATCGTAAGTCACACCATGAGTACTTCTAGGGCCCACTACGTTTGCAAATCTGAAAGAAACAGACCTCATATCGAAAGTGTGACAAAAAGATGAAATCAAAGCCTCTGAACTGAGTTTCGAAGACCCGTAAAGTGAGATAGGCTCTAATGGCCCTAGATCTTCTGGTGTGGGTATCACTTCTGTTTCTCCATAAACCGTAGAAGAAGAAGTGAACACTATTTCGTTCACATCATTTTCTCTCATAGCCTCCAAAACTTTGTATGTCCCTATGATGTTTTGTTCAAGATGAACAAAGGTATCAGCAGCACCCATTCTAACATCTGGATTCGCCGCTAGATGAAATACCATATCACACCTTTTCATTTGTTCTGATAAATCTGTTTTATCTAAAATATCACCTATGACAAGTTCAAAATCTTCTTCATCTTCTAGATGTTCAACAAGCTCTTCTTTACCAGATGATAAGTTATCATAGCCGATCACACAATTATCTTCAACCAGAGCATCAACCAGATGACTCCCTATGAATCCTGCTGCACCTGTGACCAATATTTTTCTATTTTTTAATTTCATTTTTTTTACCTCTCATAGCTCAATCCGAATCTTTAAACATCCGCGTCTTCGCAATGTAATAAAAGAATATAAACACTACGATTATTATCACTAATGAACCAATGCCGGCCCAAATGTTCCTCTCAAAGGCATCTGCAACTGCTTCACCCATATAATGGGAGAGGATCCCCAACATAAAACAACCAACTAAAGAACCTATTATTATAGCTACCCAGGCATGAAACTTTTTTAAACCTATGATCCTACCCAGGATCGATGCACCTACACCTCCACTGCCCTGGAATGGGAATACAACGAAACTTGCTACTCCTAGAAAGGAAACCCTTTTGATCCATTCGTTCTCTTCTATTTTACGGGCACCGTAGGTTTGAAAATCATCTATCCACTCGCCAAGTACAGGTATCTTTTTTACGATGTAAAAGTTCCACATCAGAAAATATGAATTTATTATGTCGATAAATGCTATAGATCCTGACACCAGAAATACATAAGTAACTGGATCAAGAGTGTTTTTAAGAGCAACCACTGTTACGGGTATAACTGATTCCTTTCCAAAAGGTGGGAAAAAATATGCAACTAAAGCTGGAGCGATAATCCAAAAGACGTTGTTTACGTCCCTTAAAATCAAGAAGAGTAAACCTATGAAAGAAAAGCCTATCAAAAATGGGAAAAAGAAGAGGAACAATCTCCCCCATATCTTATCGTAAAATTCTTCTTCCTCGATAAAGATCCTTTCTATCATTGCCCTAAATATTCATTAGTAAGTAAAATAAGTTTGGAATCTTCTCCTCATTTTTTAACCACTATCATAGAATGATCCCTCTGTCTATGTGATATATCAACCTTCGAAATTATCTCTGAAACATGGTCTTCAATCCTGTTTTTGACCATATTATAGATCCTCTCTGGAGGTTTGGAAACGTCTATACTCCTAGATTTAACCGCAAGGATGCCAAAAGAGCCATCTTTAAGAAAGGAGATGTTTTTGAGAAATATCTCCGTCTGATCTCTTTGTGAGATGTCCTGATATAAAAAATCCACTTCTCGTACTAAATCACGATATTTTTCTATGTCTCTCGCATCTGTCATGATAGGATAGATGTTCTTTCTTTTTTTTGAAAGCGACAGAAGATTTCGAAATGGTGCTCTTGCAACTTCAACAGCATAGATGTGACCTTCCATGATTATATCTGATAGATGACTCGCCGTGGTTCCATCTCCTGCTCCTAGATAAAGTGCATCATCACCAGGATTTACTGGGAGAGAACCCTTCTTCTCTAAAAAAGCACATAATTTACTTCGATTGGGATTCCATCGCCTGTACTCAAAATCTTCTTTGATCACTATATCTTCACCGTAGACCAGTTCGCCAGGTACTAGATTTAAAGTATAGTAATCTCCATCCTCAAAGTATATCCCCTCCTCGATGCATTCCATCATCTCAACTCTTCTATGGTCTCAGGTAAAATATCGGTGAATTTTCTAATGCCTTCTTCAGGTACTGTGAAGGATACTCTTATGAATGTCTCTCCAGATCTCTTGGAGACGTAGGTACCCGATCTGACAAAAATATCATGTTCATAAAGTAATTTTTCCTGTAATCGTTCTGGACTAATCCCTGTTTCACCTATATCTATAGCAAACATATTTGTATTTGAAGGAAAAACTGGTAGAGATACTCCTTCAATATCCTCGACACATTCTTTTATCAGTTTCTGATTCTTTCTTGCCTGTTCAACCATATCTGATATCCATTCATCTTTAGTTTCAAGCGCTGTTTTAGCACCGATCTGGGCAAGCATATTAGCAGATAAAACATTTGTACGATATTTGTGTATATGTTCAGATACCTCGTCCGGCATTATCAGAGCGCCGATCCTCATCCCAGCGAAGCCGCAGTTCTTTGAAAAACTGTATACTTTGAAGGTCCGCTCGGGCACAAATTCGGCTGTCAATGTATGGTCGTAGGCAAAATCCCTATAGGTGATGTCATCTACGATCCATAGATCTTCGTCCTCCGCAATATCACAGATCGCTTTTACCTCTTCTCTCTCATAAGATGTGCCTAGAGGGTTAAGAGGATCTATTAGGAGGATCATTTTTGTATCGGCATTTACTCGTTCCTTGATCTCTTGAACAGTCATCTTATAAGGCGGTTTATAAACATCGATCTCCCTGTTTTCAGCTCCAGCCAGCTCTACTTGATGATGGATGGGCATAAAACTCGGATCTGAGGCAATCACATTGTCACCTTTATCCAACATAGCTCTAGTTAAGGTGTAAGTTGCTTCGATAGCTCCGTTCGTTATCAAAGCATCAAAACCGTTACTAAGACCCAGATCATCCAATAGCACTTCCTTCAAACCTAAAATCCCTTGTTTGTAAGGATACAAATTATATTTTCTTTTATTTACCGCGTCAATTATCTTCTCATTTATATCAGAGGTTGTTTCAAGCTGATTAGTATTCTGGCTCATCCAAACTATCTCTTCCCATTTTTCATGAGCGTATACGAACGGATCTTTTTCCACAAAACCACCAGCCAAATGAACGCTATTAAAACTATAAATCTTTCGGGAAAAGTTCGGTCATGTTCTTCAGATTAAGAGTAAATTATTTATTGGGGTTCTCATCTAAATCAAGCCGTCAGTAAAAAACACGAAGTTTTGCTCATAGCGCGGGACCAAGTCCCACTAAGTCGCAAACCAACTTCGTAATTTGCTCCTGTGGTGTAGTCCGGCCAATCATATCGGCCTTTCGAGGCCGAAAAAGGCCAGGGAAAGCCGATTACAGGGGTTCGAATCCCCTCGGGAGCACTATCATTTGCTTTCGTGTTCTTCTCTATTTTTTCTACTTTTCCTTGAAGTTATTAGTGATGGAGATCCTCAGTATGATAATATTTTAAAAGATGTTGCCAAAAAATTTGGTATTGATAAAATGATGCATCAACTCTGTACTTTTCATGCATCGAGAAAGATTTTTAGAGATTGTGCGGAACGAAAAAATATCTCTAAAAGAAAAAGCTAGAACGATCTTTGAGTATTAAGAATCAATCCCTCTATCCTCATTACCACTGCGGATAGTTTGGAAAATCATCTCTTCGCAATCGCATCTTATCATAACAAAAAACTATCACTAAAAAGTAGACTAACTCAAAAAAAATTATTGTGAAATATAAAAGGAAAGAAGAAGGTTTGGTAGCGATCGAAATGTTTCTTTCATCTTTCACTGTACCGTTCTTTCTGTAATACCTCAAGAGTAGTCATTGATTCAATTCTTCCTACTGGTTCAATATAAATAGATCCAGTTGTGGTGCCCTGATTTTTACCTTCCTCTACCACTTGTTCACAGCTTATCGTTTGAACCAGGTATTCAACATCTTCTTCCTCTTCAGCATTTAGTTCTCCATCTACTAGTTTGTAGTGGCCTTCATCCACTCTCTTAAGAGTTGTCTCTTCAGATCCGCTTCCTAGCTCATCATCGGAGCCTTCGGCATAATATACGAAGCCCCATTCTCCCCAGTCAAATTCACTGTAAGCTCTTCCTTCTTCTTCATGTTCACTGTTTGTAGCAGTATAATACTCAGACTCACTTACCACCTGAATTTCCTGTGTCGTCGTATCGGATATCTCTTCCGAATCCGTCACAGTCAGTTCTACCGTATATTCATCTTCTTCATTGAAAGAATGAGTTGGATGCTGTTCCGGGCTTGTCTCTCCGTCGCCGAAGTCCCAAGACCACTCTACTATCTCTGAATCTCCTTCTATAGAGTCATCAGTGAACTTTACTTCTTCGTCCTCTTCTGGGTCTTCTGGTGTGAAACTGAACTCTGCTTCGGGCCCGATAACGATCTTCTCTTCTACAGTTATATCTTTAGTAGTCTCATCTGAAAGCTCATTATCGGCAGCTACATTCAATTCTACCGTGTAATCGCCTTTTTCGTCGTATACATGGGTTGGATACTGTTCCGGGCTTGTCTCTCCGTCGCCGAAGTCCCAAGACCACTCTACTATCTCTCCACCTGTGCTGGTGGATTCATCAGTGAACTGTATAGTCTCTCCTTCCTCTGGTGATTCTGGCTCATAAGAGAAGTCCGCTTCTAGATGTGGTTCTATTGAGGCTATCTTTACTGTATAATCTTCTGTCTCGCCATACTCCTGATTTTCACACGGTTGTTTATGATATTCATTGTATGACTGCATCACTCTCATCCTCGTTTCACCTGCTTCAGCGTCTTCAGGTACTGTTATATCGGTGGTAACGGTCATCGGATCGTCGTCTCCTCCACCGACTTCTATAACCTCTTCGTTACTTAGATCATAATCCTGTGACCAATCTACGACCACGGTCACATAATCTGAGTATCCGCCTGTGCTCATCGTCACCGACAACTCATAGGATTCACCTGGTTCTACAGGATCAGAAATGCTGTCCGTATGGTCAGCGTAACCTCCATCGTCTCCCGAATCTCTGTCTATTCCGTTGAATTGCACGTTGTTATGTATTCATCGTAACTCGTATCTCCACCTTCTACTTCGCAGTATTCACCTGTGAACTCTTCCACAGTTATCTCTTCAGTTATTACGTCTGAAAGATCATTGTCGTCTATAACGTTCAATTCTACTGTATAATCACCTGCTTCATCGTAAACATGAGTTGGATGCTGTTCTGTGCTTGTCTCTCCGTCGCCGAATTCCCAAGACCTCTCTACTATCTCTGAATCTCCTTCTATTGATTCTTCAGTGAACTGTACTTCTTCGTCCTCTTCCGGATCAGTTGGACTGAAACTGAACTCTGCTTCTGGACCAGTTATGATCTGGTCCTCCACAGTTATCTCTTCAGTTGTTACGTCTGAAAGTTCATTGTCGTCTATAACGTTCAATTTTACTACGTAATCTCCCGCTTCGTCGTAAACATGGGTTGGATGCTGTTCCGTGCTTGTCTCTCCGTCGCCGAAGTCCCAAGACCACTCTACTATCGTCCCGTTGGTAGAAGAAGATTCATCCGTGAACTGGATATTTTCACCTACTTCGATTACTTCTGGGGTAAAGGTAAAGTCGGCTTCCATATCATCTTCTTCAACTACATCTTCCCAGCTCAAGTATGGGTAAGTTTCACCATCTATTATATTCCAAGTATTTTCGTTTGAAGATTCACCATCATCTGATATATTCCAGCCTGCGTCGTCGAAAGTATTGAAACTCTGCATCTCTTCAGTGTTCAGACCCTCTTCATCATCAGCACTTGTATCCTGTCCGGATGCCTCTACATCCCAAAAAGACGTCTCTGTAGTGCTTATATGATTGGAACCGCCGATCATTCCGCCTACACCTTCGTTTCCAGTAACCGTTCCGTAGGAATAAGTATTCACAGCATCTCCTCCAATATCGATCATAGCACTTCTTCCTAATTGACCAAGCAGTCCTCCTACAAGGTTTTCGCCTGAAACATCTGCTGAGGAGTAAGAATTCTCAACTGTACCGGTAAGCATTCCTGCTAAACCGCCAACATTTTCTGTTCCAGATACAGTGCCATGAACGGAGATATTTTTCAACAAATCATCTTGGCTACCTGCTAGAATTCCAACAAGATCATTGCCAGTAACATCGGCATCTTCGACTCTAAGGTTTCTTATCTCGCCTGAGATCTCACCGAAAATACCTATGTGATCTTCGTCAGGCCTTTCGATGTATAAGCCCCCGATATTGTATCCCTGGCCGTCAAACGAACCTATAAATTCGTTATCGTTGTCTCCTATCGGTTCCCATCCCTCTTCAGTATCAATAAGTTCGTCGTATCCATCTGTGTGTTCATCTATATCATCAGATAAAACAAAAGCATAATCATTGAATTTTCTTACATAATCGAGTGCGTACCAATCATCGACTATCCATGGATTTTCTTTTGTACCGCCTCCTCCCGTGAAGGGAGATTCTTGGACTTGAATATCGTCTTCAGAGGTGGATGTGTCGATATTATCGTTATCATCGATAACTGTCAATTCTACCGTATAATTGCCGGACTCCTCATAAGCATGCGTTGGATTTTGTTCCGTGCTCGTTGAGCCGTCACCGAAGTCCCATTCCCATTCTACTATCTCTCCATCAGGAGATTCGGACTCATCGTCGAATTCTACAGATTGATTTTCAACAGGAACCTCCGGATCAAAACTGAAGTCGGCCTCGGGACCTCTTATAACATCTATCTCCATCACTGCACTATCTGATACGTCTTCGCTGTCCGTTACAGTCAATTTTACGAGATAAGTCCCTTCATCTTCATAAGAATGAGTTGGATTTTGTTCTGTACTTGTTGACCCGTCGCCAAAGTCCCATTGCCAATCAACTATCTCGTTCTCTCCTTCTATTGATTCATCATTAAACTCTATGGTTTCACCTTTCTCGGCTTTTTCATCTTCATGAGTAGAGTCGAAGTCCGCCTCTGGTTCCTCGTATACCTCTACAAGCTTATAGTGACCGTCACTCACTTTTGTGAGAGTCGTTTCTTCGGATCCACTTCCTAAATAATCGTCTGAGCCCTCAGCATAATAATCTGGGGACCACCATCCTTCGCTGTAGGCTCTACCTGCATCTTCGTGTTCGCTATTAGTAGCGGTAAATGATTCGCCCACCATTATACTACCCTCAGAGGGTATAAAATTAGCTTTCGTAGCGGTGAGCTCTATCTCTCCCGTGTTTGAAGGATCTATCTCGACCGAAGCTTCACCTAGTAGATCTGTCTCAACTACCTTGTAATAATCTGAATCTCCTCGGAGTGCAAGTTGGGCATCTCTTACTGGTTCTCCAGATGAATCTTCAACTAATATGTCTATCTCCTGATTCTCGTAGACAGCGTCAGGATATTCCAGATTTAGCTCTTCTGGTACTTCTGTCCTGATCTGCATCGTCGGATCACCAAACCAGTGGAACAACTCGAAAGTTTCTTGCCGTGTACTATCATGGCTAAAATGATTCGAATAATAGTATTTCCCATAGTTCAAAACATCTCCCATTCGATAAAGTGGACCCTCTTCAGAATCTTCGTGATCGCCAGAATATAGTGTAAGACGTAACTTTTTATACTAGGAATTAATTATCTATTCTATGAA
>CAZRSB010000071.1:0-8152 GCA_964602715.1 uncultured Thermoplasmata archaeon
GGATCCTTTCCCATTTTCAGAAACTTTGGGACGAACTGCTTTCGGAAAAAGATGTCATCCTTCTTCTCATTGGCTCGAGCATATCTATCATGGAGAACGAAGTTCTCGATTACAAGAGTCCTCTTTTCGGAAGACGTACAAAACAGATGGAGATCAAGGCGCTACCCATCCAATGCTACAGAGACTTCTTACCGAATTACTCTTCAGAGGACTTAGTCAGAGTCTACGGTGTCTGTGGTGGGGTACCAGCATATATCCAGAGATTCGAAGATTCTAAGGATCTATGGAAGAATATATCTGATAATTTCTTCGACCAGGATGAGTATATGTTCTCCGAGCCTGACTTCATTTTACAACAAGAATTAAGAGAACCATCCACATACAGGATGATTTTAAAGGCGATAAGCGGTGGTAAACACAGATTGGGAAAGATAGCCGATGAGATACATCGACCGGTCACTGATTTACCGAGATATCTCTCAAGACTTGAACGGATCAGGATAGTAAAGAAAGAAGTGCCTTACGGAGAATCGATAGAAAAGTCTAGAAACACGAGATATGTCATCTGTGATAATCTCATGTCATTCTATTTCAAATATATCTATCCCCATCGTGGGCTCATAATAAAGGGCAATGAAGAGGATCCGTTAGAAAATATCAAGCAAGACTACGATCGCTATCTTGGAAAATTGTACGAAAAGTTGGTCAAAGAGAACATCCATAAACTGGGATTGCCAGTGGTGGAATATGGGCGTTGGTGGCACAAAGGGAAAGAGATCGACATCATCGCTGAAAGCGAAGACAAGTTGTACAAATGTGAGGTAAAGTGGAGCAGTTTGGATAGGTCCGATATCTCTAAGATTCTAGATAGTTTAAAGGACAAAAAAACGCCATTCGAGGATGGTAAAGATGTATCTCACATAATAGTGGGCAAAGAAGTAGAAAATTTCGATGAAGAGGACCTTCACCTGTTCGATCTAGAAGATATAATGAGCATTTAGAAGGGGGAAAACGGCATTAGTGTTTTTTCCATCCTTTCACATCACTCGTCAAGCAATTTTGATCTTTCTTCCAGTTTTTCTCTGTCGTCCACTTGTATTTCGGTTTTAATTCCCCCTATTTTTCAAGATCTCTTTGAAGGATATTGTATGTGACTGTTCAACCGTTAGTTTTTTAAATCAGGTGATAGATTAACCTATCACATGTTAGAAAATTATAACAGGTATAGGATCCTGCAGGAGTTCTTTAAAAAACCAACTAAAAAACATCAGCTGCGTGAACTCTCAAGAGCTACAGATATATCACTTCCCACAGTTAAAGATCATGTGGAGAAGCTCCAGGAGATGGGGTTTGTAGAAAGGATAGAAGAAGGGGTTTATCCGGGATACGAAGCATCAAGAAATGATGAATTCAAACTTTACAAAAAGCTGGACCTGGAACGAAGATTACGTCTTACTGGGCTCGTTGATCATCTCAATGAAAAACTTTCACAGCCAGATGCCATCGTGCTCTTCGGGTCAGCGGCAAACGGAGAGGACATCGAGAAGAGCGACATAGATATACTTGTGATCTGTAAAGAGAAAGACGTGGACTTGGAAGAGTTTGAGAAAGAGTTCAACAGAAAGATAAATCTCCAGTTCATGGGCAAGGACGAATTGAAGGAGAACAAAAAACTAGCGAACAGCATCGCCAACGGTAAAGTTCTCAGTGGATATCTGGTGATCAAATGAGATGGGAAGATTGCTTGGAAAATAAGGTCTTTGAAAGGAAAGCAGATATCTCCGCAGCTGAATCACTTTTTAGCATCGCAAAAACTAGAATCAAGGACAACGAAAAGAGAGAAAGGACCGAAGAGAACGTACCTTTGATAGTGAGGCATACTGGGAGATCATCAAACAGTTGATCACAGCTTCCTTGACTCTAGACGGTTACAAATCATATTCGCAGGAATGTCTCGTGAGTTACCTTGAAGAGTTCTATGAATTTTCTCATGAGGAGCTGGAACTGATCGATGAATTGCGAAATTTAAGGAACGACATCGATTATAGGGGACGATATCTAGAGATGGACTATCTGAATAGAAAAGAGGATAAGATCCAAAAGGTAATATCAAAGCTTGAGGGGGAAGTAGAAGAAAAGTTGGATTGATGCAATCTATCCAAATTTAGCTTTTTGACTCTAGGCTCTACTGAATGGAGTATAACACTTTGTCCAACTTTTGGATAGGATACTTGGATACTATCATTTCTGAAAAATTAAAGAAGATATGAAATAATAGTGGTATGGGGGCACGGGGACCCGCAGAAAACGAAGTTTTCGAGTGGTCCAGCGGAAGCGGAGCTTCCGAGCAGTGCCGCCGCTTTTTTCATAGAAAAAAGTGGGGGCACGGGGATTTGAACCCCGATCAACGGGTTTCCTCCACGTGAGGAGCGACCTCACGCGTGTCGAATTACGGGTCACCGCTCCAGTTATTCATCATACCTGTGCGGTCAGTAAACCCGATTGGTGATCATCCCACGTAACTGGAGCCCGTGAGGATGCCGTGTTACCCTATACCCCCAAAAGGGATACAAGAGATAGTAAGACTATTCCTTATTAGCTTTTTTGGATTACAATCCTCTACTTTGTTCGTACCATCTTCTAATCTCGTAATCTGAAACTCTTCTTTCCTTTTTCTTCTTCTTGTCCCCACTCTTTACACTCATATTGTGATCGTAGGCCCACTGTTTGACGGTATTTCTATATTTTTTACTACCTTCGAAATTTTTTATATGCAAAATTTTGGATTTGAAACTCGCCTCAAATGCTGCTACTAGGTTGGGTCCATCAAATATGACGTTACATGCACCCATATCAAAATACTCCTTCATTTCATCTCTAAAATAAAGATTCAACCTATCTTTTGTAGTGATAACACCAGTCTCTTCGAATTCGATATCAGGTAATTCATTCAAACCTTCAGTCAAAACCCATCTCACCTTTTGATTACCATCCATCAGAAATCCTTTAGCTAAAAAATCTTCCTCTACAAGTTCAGAAAGTAAATTTCTAACTTCCCTCATTTTGTAATCAGAACCCAGATATGACGATAGTTTCTCAGCGGTGAAGAGACCAAAATTTTCAAAGATCGACTTGATTATCTTCTTTTTAGCCTCTTTCTCCGTTAGGTCGCTTTCTGGGGTAGCTATATACCGACCATCGACATCTTTTGTGATCAGGAGATTTTCTAAAAGCTCGTCGATCACTTTTTTCGTTTTTATCCTACTGTAAGGAGATTGATAATAAATAGTTCTTCTAGGGACTGGACCTTTATTTTTTATGATATCATAGATATCCTCCATAGCAGAGGTAAGAGCAATACCTTTTGCCGCTCTATAAACAGCCACCTCATCCGGAAAAGCGTACATCTTATATGAGGGTATCATCGTACCTGCCAAAACCTCTCCTCGCCTGTAAAGCCACTCTAAAGAAAAAAATTCATCTACCCTTGATCTCAACTCAAAATCTGATCGGGCACCACCCATCTCTTTAATAGCTCCTTCCACATCTTTGTATTTTTCACTACCCAATCTCTGCCTTTGGAAAACATATGCCCTCAAAATATCCTCTTCAAAAACATCTTCGACTATATTACCTTTAACCAGCATGTCTTGAATCATAACATATCCGTTCTCTTCGAAAAGAGTCAGGAATTCTTCATCGAGATCTTTAACTGGTTTATTCTGAAAATTTCTAATCCTTACAATATCGTAACCCTCAATCTCATGATAATCCATCATCTCATCTATCGCTGTCAAAACCTCTGGTAGTAAATCTTCGTCATCTAAATCAAGATGTCTGATCTCTATACATCCACTCATCTTCCATTTTTCGACGCCTCCCACGACCGCTCCTCTTTTGATCATAGGATATATCCAATCATCACCGTATCTTCTGTAAATATCGGCCCAAAGTGGACGGGCATATGGGTCCTTTTTTGAAAGGATTCGAAGCTTATCGAATTCTCCACCCTTTGTTTTATGCAAATCATCAAATTCTTCCTTTAAGATGTATTTTTCTTGTTGCGATGATCCTACTAAAAGCTTCTTCAATTTGTCCTCATGGATCAACTCTGAAACTGTTTTTTCGATCATTTTTCTATCGAATCCAGTATAATATCTTATATTGGAGAATGACGAAGGACCGTTGCCTCTGAGATAACGCTCTATTATCTCTTTTTTGGCTCTCTCTTCTTCTATAGGTTCAACATCAATCGGCACATACTCATTTGTAGAAGACCAGCCGTCCTGGCCTGTATAGGCCCTCATCACGTATAGATTCTTATCCAATTTTTTTATAGATTCTTTGATGAGGTCATTTTCCATATCACTTTTTTTCTTTATCTGACGTATGTTAGTTGCTTCGCCGCTTCTTATCATGTTCAATAATTTCTTTTCTTCATCATCCAATTCTTCTGTTCTGTAGGCGCCAACAAAGAGAGGAACGTCTTCTTCTAAAACATATCTAACTCTACCCCTGATAAATCGGCCTTCTACAATTTCTCCCTTCTGTCTCATCTGTTCCCAAGTGTCAAAAGAAAATTCACTGACCCTATGATATATGTCATAAGAATTACCAGCCTCCATGAAAAGATCAAAATATTCTTTTATCGATTGCTTTACCTTTTCTCCAAATTGCTTTTTTGCTTTGTATTTACGCGTCTTTTCTTCTGAAACATATTCACCACCAGGGAATCTCAATTCATGATAATCTTCATGCAGCATGTATTGTTCTCCTTCACCCATAACTAATTGTCCAGAAACAATATCGTTCTGTTCCACAAGGTTGTTGAGAGCTTTCAGTGCTAGGTCTTCTGATAGGTCAAGATCATAAGCAATCTCTTCCAAACTACGTGGAGCTTCATATTCCAGGTAGGAATGTATTATATTTTCTACAGAATTAAGATCAGTATCCTTTTTATCCAATAAAGAATACTTGTATTCGTTATCCTTCGTAATTTTAACTCTATTGATCAAACGTTTCCTCTCCATGTCCCTCAGCAGATTGTTTATCTTTTTCAGCTTTAGATCAGTTGCCTCATATAATTCATGAGGTGTTTTGGGATCTTTCTCTAGTTCTTTGATTATGGGGTTACTACCATGCGGTTGTTCACCCTGCTCTAGAGAACATAGATACTTATCGATCTCATCGGATAAAACATATCTTGTTTGGCCCACCCAGATTGATCGAATTTTTCCATCATCGAGAAGTTCTTTAGACCAAGTCCTTACATCCTCAAAAGGATGGTCTGTGAAAGAAAAAACATTTTTTCCTTTTTCTTTGAAGACATGGATTGGTTGTAACTCTTTTATCACCTCAAGCATTTCTTCTTTGTTTTCGAACCGAGGTCTTTTTTTTCTAAAATACTCCTCGATCACCTCAGTGTCAAATTTGAATTTTTCCAATTCTTCCTCCGGTATAACCTGTTCTAACACTTTTTGATGGAACTTTCTCAGCAAGCTACTTTTATCGTCCATCATTACAACGTCCGATACCCCTGCCATAAGAACGTCATGGGCAAAAGGAGATGGGGTGTCCGAATATTGAGTCTCCTTCAATTCGATATCTCCTTTTTCAATATCCTGAAGAACTTTTTTTGCTTTTTCAAGATTCAAAACTTGGTAAAAAATTTCGTTATATGTTTCTTTCACTATCGGAAAATCTTCTATCTGGTGTAGTTTGTCGAGTATCTCTTCCGCCCTAGCTTTTTGTTTTGCCACTGAAATCTCTCTGCCTTTGTAGTTCCTCAGAATCATCAAAGACCTAGCGGCACAATGTCTAAATCTTTGCTTAAAAAGTTCTGTATTCTTCACACACTTTTTCAATATTTTTTCGATTTCATCAGAAGACAAGAGATCCTTAATCTTTTTGAGAGGTATTTTTTTCTTTGTAGTTATCATAAAATTGTCATCTGTTATTGAGACGTTCGTATTACAATTGAATTTATCAGATATTTTATAGGCATAAGCTCTAGATAGTGTATCGTTTGTTTTTCTTCCATAAGAGGCATGGAATATGATGTTGTATTTTCCATCTTGATCGATATGACCCTCCACAACGAGTTTCTCATCTGTAGGAATATCCTCAAGTACAGCCTTCTGTTCTCTAAAATAGCTCAATATCGTTTTGGCAGATCCATCATCTATGCGGTATTTTTCCTTGAGCCAAGCCAAAACTTCCTCATCATCTTTTTCTGATTTTTTACATAATTTTCTTCTGAATCTACCTATTCCAACAGAAAGATCATAACTCCTTGGAAGCATCTCACCTGTCCAACTAGGAACCGTAGGTTTTTTACCTGAAGCGTCCTTAACGAATACTCTTGTACCTCTTGTATGTAAAAACTCATAAGAATGACTACCAAGAACAAAAACGTCTCCCTTTGAAAGTCTTTCGACGAACTTCTCTGATAGATTTCCTAAGGGTGCTCCTTGTTCAGAATATACTTGATAACTAGAATCTGAAGGTATGGTACCGATGTTCATATAGTACAACATCTGTGCGCCGCCTTTCTTCCCAAAAACCTCTTCATCCTTATTATACCATATTTTAGGATATACATTGTTTAATTTTATTCCACTCAAATATTCAAGGGTGTTTTGGTACTCTTCTCTGGATAGGTTCCGATAACAGTAAGATCTTCTTATAACATCATAAGCTTTATCGACATCCCAGCGGTGTTCTATACTCATACCTATGATACCTTGTGAGAGAACATCTAGATTGTTTTCAGGGATGCTTACTCTATCAATATCATGTTGGTATGCTTTTCGATTCAATACGGAACATTCTAAAAGATCATCCTTATCGAAAACTATTATCCTTCCTTTCGATGTCTCTCCTATCCTATGACCGGCTCTCCCCACTCTTTGAAGACCTTTAGCAACAGTTTTTGGAGAGTTGACTTGAACCACTAAATCGATGTACCCAACATCTATTCCCAACTCAAGCGATGTAGAAGATACTGCTGCTCTCAAATCCCCTTTTTTCAGGTCCTCTTCAACTTGAAGCCTAGTTTCCTTACTCAAACTACCATGATGGGCTGCAACACCATCTATCCCTCTCTCTTTTAACTTGTAGGCTACATTTTCTGCTCCACTCCTGGTATTTGTGAATATCAGAGTGGTCCTGTGCTCTTCAACCATATCTTTGAGCCGGTCATACATTCTCGAGTTTACAACCTCGTAGGGCAGTAGTGTCATATCTTCAACAGGAGAAATCACTGACATATCCAGGTTTTTTTCACTTATTACTTCGACTATGTTTACTTTTCTAGGTTTTCCGTTCTTGAATCCTCCTAAAAATTTAGCGATTTCATTGATTGGTGCCTGAGTAGCTGATAGACCTATCCTGGTCATCTCTCCATTAACGTGTTCCTCCAGTCTCTCTACATTGAGTGAGAGATATACTCCTCTTTTCGAAGATGCTATATCATGTATCTCATCATTGATAAAATACTGTACATCTTCAAATCTCTCCCTAAATTTAGGTGACGAAAGAGATAGAGCTAAACTCTCTGGTGTAGTTATAAAGATATGAGGGGGATCCTCTGACATCTTCCTTCTTTCGGATTGAGGAGTGTCACCTGAACGTATTGCAGTTTTGATCTCTGGTATCTTAACGCCTTTTTTTTCGGCAAGTTTTCTGATTTCTTTCAAAGGTTTTTCTAAATTTTTATGGATGTCGTTGGCTAAAGCTTTAAGAGGTGAAACATAAACACAGTAAATTTTGTCTTCCAACTCATCCTCCTTATCTAATCTGAACAACTCATTGATTATAGATAAGAAAGCAGTTAGAGTCTTTCCAGATCCTGTAGGTGATGAAACAAGTACGTTCTGATTTTCATGGATTAAAGGGATGGCATATCCCTGAGGCTCAGTGAGTGAATCGAACTTTTCATCGAACCAATCAGCGATCAGTGGTTCCATCTGTGACAAGACTTCATCTTTATCTCGTCTTTCTTCTACTCTAGTAATCATTTATCATATACCTCAAGAGTTCTCTGTCGAATCCTGCACTACGTGGTGTGAGCTTAATAAATTTTTGGATTGAAAGTGTGAGACTTTCTAATTTTTTCGGGATGTAGAAATTTGAGCGGGTTTAATCATTTGTA
>CAZRSB010000072.1:0-7848 GCA_964602715.1 uncultured Thermoplasmata archaeon
CAAACAGTTCTCTGGCATCATCGTAGATATTTTTGAGTCTGTCTTTATGGAACTTGATTTTATCCTCCTTGTTGTCCATCTCTTCTATATACCACACATCCTCTTCCTGTATCTTGTGGAGATAGAAATTGACACATCGTCTGTACTGTCTAACCGTCTGGTTCATCTTGTGGGCTTTACCCTGATTCGGGTCTTTGATTTTGAATTTGTATGTCTTAATCGATTTCATTTCTTTGATTCTCCACATATTCTTTTAGTTGGTCAAGAGTCACCTCACCTGTAGTTGCAAGAAAATAGGTAGGCGACCAGAGAGATTTATGTTCCTTGAGTGCGGGGAACTTATCTCTCAGTTTTCTACTCGTAGCACCTTTGAAAACATTTACGACTTTTGACAGGTTGGTAGTAGGAGTTCCTCTGAACAATATATGGATGTGGTCTAAACCACACTCTTTGTTCAGAATAGTAATATTTCGGCGTTCAGCAATATCATCTAATTGTTCCTTCAATACAGAAGCCACATCACCAGACAACAAATCCCTCCTATACTTTGTACAGAAAATCAAGTGGTATTGGAGTGAATACACGCTATGCCTTCCTGATTGAGTATCATATTTCATAGGTTATTCTATACATATGTAGCCTGTTATTTAGTATTTTCCCTTTACTATCGGGCTGTATCCTCTCCCTAAAGGAAGAGGTCTTAGCCCTGATTAGAGATAATAGAGAACCAAAAATCAGAAAAAAATAATCCATTCGAGAAAAACGATAGAGATAAATCAATACACACTACAGAAGATTTTAATGAAAAATTCGAAATAGTTCTGAGTGAACTAGAGAAAAAATACTACTGGAGAGGAAGTGATAATGGATGAAAACATCTTATCTGATTTTATTAGTCCTTATATTTACTATATCTGTGATAGCTTTACTCACCTTCATCCATATCTATTATATTTTCTTACCAATAGCGTTAGCTTCGCTTTCGATCATATCAGTGGGGTATCTAAATCCATTTCCTACTGATTCCGCCATCGATATAGAAAGAAATAAGAAGGAAGTACAGACTCGAGAAGGAAGTTCATTTGAAGTAAAATTAACGATCACCAACAAATCCGATTCAAAACTATTTCTAGAAATCCAAGACAAAATTCCAAAAAATACTAAATTGATCAAAGGTTCAAATCACCATTTTTTACATTTGGTAGGAGAAGAAAAAAAAGAGATAAAATACAAAATTAAATTTTTAAAAACAGAAAGTTATAAGGTTGGTCCAATAAAGATCCGATATATTTCACCGATGAGATTATTTTCCAAAGAATGGAAGTTCGATAAATTTCTCAATGTTGTAGCTCTACCACCTGTTGAAGATCTTGGGAGTACAAAATTACGACCTCAGATTACAAAAGGATGGTTGGGGAATATAAGGTCTCAACAGATGGGAATCGGGTCTGAATTTTACTCGATCCGTGAATATCATCAAGGAGATCAGATGAGAGATTTAAATTGGAAAGCTATGGCTAGATATCTTGATCCAAAAACAAACGCTTATAAAGCCGAAAAAAGTGGAGATGTGATTATCATAGTTGATGCTTTTAAAGAATCAAATGTTGGTGTGTTTGAAGAGAACATACTGAAACACTCTATCAAAGCCACAACAAGCTTAACTTCTGACCTGATATCAGATAGAAATAGAGTAGGACTAATAGTGATGGGTGAGTTCGTCAGGTGGGTATATCCTAAAGCAGGACAGGAACAAATATACGAAATAACTGATAATCTTATGGATTTGAAAAGCGGAAGTTTCTGGCGAGTTGAACATGCTAAATATATACTTGAAAAAATATTCCCAAATGAATGTATGTTGATATTTATCTCTCCTCTGATCAATGAAAAAGTTACTGAAACGATAGCTGATCTAGCTAGAAAGAGATATGAAATGGCAGTGGTTTCTCCTTGTCCCATAGAACTCCAGAAAAAATATATAGATAAAAAAGATAAAAGAGTCGAACAACTCCATAAGATCGAAAGGGAGAACAGAATGACTAGACTTAGAGATTATGGCCCAGTAATAGATTGGGATACAAGTGACCCTTTAAAAATAGCAATAGAGAAGGTGATAAGATATCAAAGAAAAGCTTAGGAACAAGAATTAAGAATAGCCTATCGATAAGTAAATTCCTTTTCAGGGCGATCTTGCTCCTGATATCGATCACTTTACTAGTTTCTATATTTGCCTATCCCAATCAGATCTGGATCTTATCTATGATAGGTGGAGGAATTTCTTTAATCGGTTTGTTACAAAGAACTAAAAATATCAATTCTATAGGTATAGGTGTTATCGCAGTAGCTTACTTTTTCAGTATAATCAGTCTTGGAGAGTCTTTTTTAAATATTATAATGATCTCTACATTATTTATTATCTTTTATGGTACGTTAATATACTCTAATGATATGATAATGAGGGACATCTTGTACATGAAAAAAGAAAAAATGGGTTTATCCCATCTAGATGAATATACTAAAAAATGGAAAAAACAAATTTCAAGTAATCTCGCTCTAGCTATTTTATTAGCTTCTATAGCCTCTTTGATATCTTGGGGTGGAAGTGTTAATTTCGAGGGATATGTAGATACTCATGTTACAATAATAAGCTCTATAGTTTTAGGTATATTATTGGTAATTCTCCTCTATATATTTCTTTGCGTATTTTCAAAGGAATGAGGATCTACAATCTGAAGGAATGTCTTAGGTCCTATCGAGTTGAGATAAAAAAAGATAAGACCAAAACATATTTATGGCATATTCGTATTTTTGAATCTTATATTAGTTAATCCATGGTGGGTCAAACATGAATTTGATTGGTAAATACGAAAATTTAGTTTCAAAATATCCTAAAATCTTTCTGATCGTTTTGATAGTGATCACTCTTTTCTTAGCTCCTAACGTCGCTGAGTTTGAGTTCGATGCTGGTGATGAAGATTTTCAGCCTGATACGGAGATCGCGAAAGCTAACAGCAGGATAAGGGAGGAGTATGGTGAAGAGGGTGTGCAGGTTAATGTGATCTCAGATGCTCCGGACAATGTTCTGAGTCTAGATAATCTTCTGATGCAAGTGGATCTTGAAGAGAATCTGACGGAAAATGAGATAGTGGGAAAGAATCTAAGAGAAACTTCTGAAGCTCCATACGGCGTCTCTTCCCCTGCGAGGTTGATAGCTCAAGCGCGGTTCATAGACAAAGCTATGGAAGACGCACCTACAGATATGGAGCACACTGATGAAAGTGCTTATACTCAGCAGCAGAACGGTGAAAATGATATTGAAGATTTAATCCAACAGGAGTTGATGGAGAAAGCTAACACATTGACCGTTGAAGAAATCAGGACCATATTGAAGGGTGAGGGAAATATTACATTAAATATAGAGAATATGCCTTTCCCCTTTGTTATTGAATTCGAAGAAGAATTTTCTCCTGATGAATTGACCGATTATGAGACAGACTTTTTCCCATTTGAATTTGAGGATGTTTTATCATTTTTTCTCTCTAAAGACTACGATGTCGAGGAACAGTCTGCATCAAAGTCTATCACCAGCGTTTTTATAGTGGATGGTTTAAGCGACGACGAGATCCTCGAAACGGAAAAAGAGATACAGAGTATCGCTGAAGAAGTTGAAGAAGGCAGTAATACGAAATTCAGAGTTATAGGCGACGCTCTGATCGATGAGGAAGTGAACGAAGCTTCGAGCGCCAATATCGGCATCCTGATGCCTCTAGCTTTTGTTTTTGTGATCGTAGTCTTGGGATTAATGTATCGCAACTTTACCGATACCATCCTGAATCTAATAGCTCTGATCATAGCGGTGATCTGGACCTATGGTATTGGGGTTTTAGCCGGCATCAACCTCGGTAATCCGATGATGACTACGGTGCCGGTTCTCATCATCGGTCTAGGTATAGATTATGGTATCCATTTCACTTCAAGATATAAAGAGGAGATTGGGAAAGGCAAAGAGGTCAGAGACGCGATGTCTAAGACTGGTGCTACGGTTGGATTTGCGATTTTGTTGACTACGGTAACCACTGTTGTGGGCTTCCTGAGTAACCTCGGCTCTAATATATCCATAATCAGAGAGTTCGGTGTCTTATGTGCTATAGGGATAGTTAGCGCTTTCATCTTGATGCTAACTTTCTTCCCCGCCGCTAAAACTTTAATAGACAGCCGGAGGAAGAAGAGAGGTAAAGAATTGGTCAAGAAAAAAACTTCTAAAAGAAAGGAAAATAATAAAAGAAGCTTCGGGCAGAAATTCTGGGACAAGATAGGAGAACCTGAAACTTTCTGCGAAGCAGATAGGGACTGTGTGAACAATGGTTTAGGCCTGGGTGCCATAGCCGCTCGAACTCCAGTAGTGGTGGTGGTCATAGTTCTTCTCATCACTTCCTTCGCTGCCTACGGAGGCCTGCAGATAGAAGCAGAATACAGCTTCACGGATTTTCTTCCAGAGGGCGAGGAGGTGACCGATAACATCAACATGTTCGTCGACGAGTTCGATTTTAGTGAGGAAACGGTCTATATACTCGTGGAAGGGGACGTTACACAACCTGAAGTTTTAAGGAATGTTAGAGAAGCGAGAGAGGAAGCTATGCGGAGCGATTTTGCCGTTCCGGCTAGAAGCAACGAGACCGTTTACAATATAGGAGAAGACATGTTCAGAGGTGATCCAAGATGGGAGAATATTACTGGTGGAGGAGGGAATAGAGAGGAGGTAAGAGAACTTTACAATGAGATGAACGAAATCCGCCCTGATGACACTCGAAGGGTTTTAAGAGAAGAAAACGGTGAATATACCGGGACTCTTTTGCGAATACCGGTAGATACACGGGAAGAAGAAAAGGTTGACCAAACTCAGGAAGATATGGAGGAAGCTGCTCAAGTCTTTGACGATGACGATCTCGACAGAGTGATAGTGACCGGCGGGCCGATAGTCAGTCAATCCGTCTTCGAATCTATAAACGAAGGTCAGATACAGACGTTAGCTATAACGTTCATACTCGCCCTGTTGATTTTAGCAGGTTTATACATCTACCTAGGAAAAGGGCCTCTTCTTGGAGCAATAACCTTACTGCCTCTCGTTTTCGTCATTACCTGGACCTTCGGAGCTATGTATTTCTTCGGCATACCGCTCAATCCTGTCACCGTCACTATAGCAGCTATAATAGTCGGTATAGGTATCGACTTCAGTATACATCTCACCCAGAGGTTCAACGAGGATACAGAAAATATTCCCCATCCAGAATGTGCTCTCTGTGTTTCCGCCAGCCATACCGGCAGTGCTCTCTTCGGTTCAGCCGCGACCACCATAGGAGGATTCGGTATCTTGTCTTTCGCTGTCATACCACCACTAGCACAGTTCGGTCAAGTGAGTGCTTTAAGTATATTCTTCGCTTTCGTCGTAGCGGTTTTCGTCTCGCCGACGTTCCTTCTAGTCTGGTACAAGTTCAAGTATAAAAATAAAAAATAGAACAGTTATGTCACTCTACTGGACAGGTCGTTGAACTCCATCCTGATAGACCGCCTAACACAACATGAATATCCTCCCACTCATTCCTCTTGAGTAGGCTAGCGGCGGTCATCGATCTTAGACCGCTGCCACAGAATACGTACACCTCTTTATCTTTTGGTACTTCTTCCATCCTCTCAGGTAGTTGTGTTATATGTATCTCTTTTGCCCCCTCAATTCTGCCTTCTTTTTTTATTTCATCTTTAGGTCTAACATCAAGGAGAAACGTCGATTCTTTTTCATCCAAAATACTGCACACCTCTTGAACATTGACAGTATCTATGGATTTACTCTCTTGTCCGCTCATATGCCACGAAAGCATGCCGCCAGAAAGACATCCCTCTATGTTATCGTATCCCAGCCTATGGAGATAGGTTACAGCTTCTGAAGGATCACCTGACTCATCTACAAGGAGTATGGGTCTGTCATATGGTAAGAACCATCCTGCAAAACTAGGTATGCCGTCTTCCCAGATCGATATGGCTCCAGGGATATGAGAAGCACCGAAAGAAAGTTCTTTTCTGGTGTCTAAAATCACTGCTTCTTCAGCTCGATTTTTGAATTCTTTAGGAGATAAATATTCCATAATCTTTCCGGACAATGGATACTCTAGAAGTTCAAGATTCATCTCTTCCATCTTTTCAAAATAAGGAGGATATTCTAACATCTCGCCTACTTTTTCGGCAAACTCCTCTTTATCTTCTACCTGAAGCTTGGGATTCCTTTCCTTTTCTATACCTATAGTCGTTATCTCACGCTCTGCGATCTCACCTGCACAGACAGATCCAGAGCCATGGGCAGGGCAGACTATCACACCATCACCAAGAGGCAGGATCTTGTTGAAGATAGAGTCATAAAGTTTGTAGGCCATACTTTCTAAATTCTCTTGGCCATAGAAGTCTACCCTACCTACATCTCCTGCAAAAAGAGCGTCTCCAGTAAATATCATCCACGGTTTTCCATCAGGATCATATAGTATATAGCTCATGCTGCCTAGAGTGTGACCAGGTGTATGGATAGCTTCCAACTTCAACCGACCTACGTTCCAGGTATCGTTTTCCTCAGCGGGTTCGCCGTAAGTGTAGTCTAGTTCTTTGTCAGCGTGATAAATCTTGGCTCCAGTTCTCTTCTTTATCTCGTAAGATCCGATAACATAATCTTCATTTCTATGGGTTTCTAGGACCGTTTTGATATTCATGCCATGCTCCGAGGCTAAATCGATATATTTTTCTACATCTCTCCTAGGATCTATCAACACTGCTTCGTTCTGATCACCTATGATGTACGAATAATGAGCTAACCCCTCAGATTCAATCCTTTTAAATAACATTTTTTTGTCCTCCAATCTTCGATTCTATTAACTATTTTCCCTCTAATTTAATTTGTCCTTGATTACAACAAAAATACTAATACCTCATTTCTCATTCAAAGTGCGTGATAATATGCCTAAAGCTATAGTCCTATTAGAGGAAGGTTTCGAAGATACAGAGTTAACGTACCCGTACTACAGGCTACAGGAGGCCGGTTTTGAAGTAGATCTCGTAGCCGAAGAATCTGAAGAAGTATACGCGAGCAAGAACGGTCAAAAGATAAGATCGCACCGAGCTGCGAAGGAGATAGATGCCTCAAATTATGACCTATTGGTCATACCCGGGGGACGAGGCCCTGATCGTATGAGGATAAAAGAAGATATCGTAGAACTTGCACAAGATGCCGTTGATAACGATCTAGTTATATCTTCGATATGTCATGGTGCTCAATTACTGATCGAAACGGATCTATTGGAAGGTAAAAAAGCTACGTGTTTCTACTCAGTAAAAACGGACTTGGTGAATGCCGGAGCTGAGTTTTTAGATCAGGAAGTGGTCGTAGATGGAAATCTAGTGACTTCGAGACACCCCGGAGATCTACCTATGTTCATGGAGGAAACCCTAAAACTTCTGTAAAATACTTTTTCTTCCTTTTTTACTATTTATGGTAAATGACCCGACTTTTTGAACTCACGAGGAATTAGATAAATTCCTCTTAGTCACAAAATGGATTTTGTTCCTTTTAGGATCATTGACTAGTTTTGCAGGACTGTGTCTTTTAATCCCCGAACATAGTTCTGTGGATCAGCAGGATTACATCCTTTGGTCCTCGAAGCAAGTTCTGCGGATGTGGATGACGCAATAAAATAAGTTCCGCTTACTCAAAAATCAGAAATTTACTCACACAACGCAATTACAAAAGAATATATAGTTATTGACATAACTTTTTAAACTTTTTGGGTAAGAATTTTTTGATCCAAC
>CAZRSB010000073.1:0-7658 GCA_964602715.1 uncultured Thermoplasmata archaeon
CATTCCCCGGGTTCGGAAGGTGTTGGTCCCGCACTTTATTTAGGTGATCCTGTGGAAGAGGATCGTTCGAAGTCTGAACTACGGGTTTCTCAGCCGGATATCCTTGTTGAAAAGGAAGAAGGAACTGTCAGCGTGATCGAGATCGAAAAAGAAGCGAAGACTCCGAAGTATATTTTGGGTGATCTGTACGCGGTTCTACACTCTGAGTGTTACAGCGATGAGTCCGGGAGAGTGAAGGAGTTCGACGAGGTCGGCAGGATCTACATATTGATAGCTGAGGTGAGGGCTGAGAAAGAAGTTAAAGCCCGTCAGTACGATCTCCTCGTGGATCGGTTGGGATCTGATCTTGAGGGGGATTTTAAGGTGTTTTGGGGAGACGAAGTGGGTGAGATGGTGGAAAGATTTTGACCGTATTCTCGCAAATCTATAATGGCTGGTAATATAGGTTCCCATATTGAGAGTATACTGTTCTATTAATTGATGTTCTAGTTTCAATACTATAGGAACTTTAGCTGTTGAAAAATTCTATCCCAATCAGCATATATTCACTCAACCTATTCTTCAGAAAATATTAGGTTATAGATTATTTATAATGGGCAAAATGTCCTCTATATATATTCTTATTATTTCTTGTTTAACTGCAATAATACGTTAATCGTCTAAAAGCAAAAAATCTATATATACATCGATCTATTGGTATATTGGTGGAATCTTGATGAAAAATGAAGAGGAAAAGATAGCTGAAACAAAAAAAAGGTCATCTCTATCACAAGTTGAGCATCTTGAGGAACTTGTGAAAGAGGGTTTTCAGGAATTCATAATGGAGAACGCGGTCTTTACCGCCGAACTCGGAAAAGAAGGAAGATTGACATTTCCAAAAGAGGAGAAAGAGAAACTCGGTTTGGAGAGAGGCGATCTGGTCCAGGTAGTTTTGAGGAAAGTCGACGCGGAGGAACAGCTTGAAGTGACTTTTTCCGATCTGAGAGATAATACGCTCAGCGAAATCCTATTCCAGGAGAAAGAGAAAACTTGGGATCAAATATTTGAGAAATTAAATGAAAAAGTAGAAGTTGTTTTGATAGCAGAATCCCCACGGTCTTTATCCAATTATTTTTACAATGCTGAGGAGACAAGCAAGTTTAGAAAAAAAATACTCGATGCTTTGATTGAGAAAGATTTTATTGCTGATAGAGAAGGTTTAGAAACTTTTATTGAAAAAGGATTCTACCTTACAGACCTTTTCGACGAACCGATCGACGAAGTTCCCCCAAGACAGAATCTTATACTCCAACACAAGGAGCGGCTGATTGAAGAGATAAAGAAGATAGATCCAAAAAAAGTCGTGTTTATGCTACCAAAAGGAGGATTTGGGCAAAAAGAAAACAAATTTACAAGGTTAGCCTACTACTTTAAAGAGGTGAAGGGAAAAGAGCCCAGTGACTTCATCAAAACACAGGAAGAGATGGCCAAAGCTCTTAGAAAAGAAACGGGTGTTCCCTTTGAGATCGAAGTAGCTCCTTACCCGAATCCATATGGTAGACAGGCTAAAGAATGGAAAAAAAGAGGTATCGATTCTTTTTTGGATTGGGTTGGAGATAATCGAGGATGGTTAGAAAAGGATTTAGGATAAGGAGGCAAAAAATATGGCAAAAGATGAAAAGAGGTTTTTGGAACTGAAAAAGAACTGCTTGGAAAAGGTACTGTGCATCGAAGATGATATCACCCACAAGGAAGTCGTGAAAAAGTTAAGGGGAAAAGTTGATTGCATGCTGATCGCTGAATCTCCAAACACTTATGAAAGCTATATTTACAACGTCGATTCGGAGAACAACAGCCGTTTTAGGAACGAAATAGCGAAAGCAATACTGGGACCAGAAAAATATTCGAAGATCGACAAAGAAATCGACAAGATACGGGAATTATTAAAAAAAGGCATCTATGTGACTGACCTTTTTTATGAACCAATCTGCGAGGTGGAAGTCAGTGAGGTTAACAAACACAAAGAGCACCTGTTTAACGAAATAGAAACAGTAGAACCTGATGGAGTAGTATTGATGCTTCCTAAAAATGGTTTTGGGCGGAACGATTGTAAGCACGAAAGATTGAAAAGATACTTTGAGGAAGTAAATGGAGATGAACCAGCTGAATTTATCTATACTCAAGAGAAAATACTAGAGAGATGGGAAAGAAAACTAGATATTTCTTCAACTAAGGCAGCCCCTTTCCCTAATCTATACGTTCCAAGTGGTTCAATAGCTGGTGAATGGGAAGATAGAGAGATCGAATCTTTTTCCGATTGGGTCGAAGAAAACAAGGATTGGCTAGAAATCGAGGAGGATGAGTGATACCATGGATTTCACATCAAAGCAGGAAAGGATGATGATTGCCCGACGTTTCTGTAACAATATCGAGAAGGCAGCGGTAGGGCTCTATTGGACAGACCTCGAATCCTCTACTATAGACGAGATGAGCGAAGTGGAAGATCAAGACGAGATAGATGAAATAGTGAAGAGAATGGATCGAAACCTGGAACATATAGTAGACAGGATGGATACAGCGGAAAGAGTCGAAGAACTCATAAACCAGGAGGACAAAAGAAGTTTTCTTTTCCCGTGGTTCTGGGGAAACCACTATCAGGTGGAGATAGAAGGAGGTAGTAAGAGAGTTAGAAAAGGGCCCGCTGAACAAGAGAGAGAACGGTTCAAAAAAGAAGTCGAGTCGTTCATCGAGAGGGAGGAAAATCAACTTTCGCTTCTAAGATCGGTTTTAAAAAGAGGCAGGATCGGAGAGATCGAGGCGAAAGACCTGATTTCGGATATGTTCGTGGCTTGTTTTCCTTTGATGGATGGTGAGATAGAATATTCAAAGGAGGAGAAGAGAGGACGCTTCGAAATGATGAAGGAAGACGGCTGGTCAGAGCATTTTCAGGTGTCGTCTGCCTCGACACTACGGACCTCGGAATACAAAGCACTGAGCGATCTAAATGGTTTTCACGTATTGGAAAACGAACTACAATTAGAGCACGGATTTTGCCAGATCTTCATTGCGAGTGAGCTGATTTCGGCCGTAGAGGAGATCTTTGAAGAGAGTGAAGAGGGAAAAACTGAGTGGGAGATAAACATCAAAGAGATGGATCTCACGAATAGAGAATGTGAGAAATTCGAGAGTGTTCTGAAAAAGGAAGGATGGGAAGAGATCTTGAAAAGAGTGTTAGCTTCATGAGGATTGAAAAATGAGTTGTCTAAAAAAGAGAGGAGGTATAGAAAATGACAAGATTGGATCTAGAAAGGTTAGAAGAAGAGGAGGAAAATCAGAATCGGTCTCTACTATAGGAGTAGGTGTTGTGGTGCTTTTGGGTATGGAGGATCGGAGAGGGCCAGGGAGTTGCGGCCCTATGCTGCTCCTACCCATGTATTATAAATATTTGTAAAGAGTACACATAGATGATATCAGTGGCCGGGAAGAAGTCCGTCTCAGTGGTCATCAACGTCTACAACGAGGAGGAGAACATAGAGGACTGTCTGGAGTCGTTGAGGGAACAGAGTTTGTCGGACTTCGAGTTGGTGGTGGTCGACGACGGTTCTACAGATGACACGATGAAGATCGTCGAAGAGTTCAGAGATGACTTCGATATGAAGGAACTCTTTTTTTCTCACAAGGGACTGCGCGAAGCCAGGAAAAGAGGCGTTGAAGAAGCTTCTGGAGATATAGTGGTCATCGTCGACGCTGATGAAGTTCTACAGAAAGATTTTTTAGAAAATTTACTGAAGGCGTTTGACGATGAAAGAGTGGGAGCGGTCGGAGGCCGATTAAGGTCCGAAGGAGAGGGTTGGGTGACAAGAGCCTATGGGTCATTGAACGAGGCGTTCTATGAACTCAGGACAGATGGTGAAGAAGTAGACTGGATACAGGGAGGATGCGCCGCATACAGAAAAGAGGCGCTCGAGGAAGTCGGAGGGCTGGTCGAAGGAAAGGTGAGCGAAGATAAGGACATCTCTTGGAAGTTGAAGGACGGTGGTTGGAGAGTGGTGTTGAAAGAGGAAGCGGTGGCACTCCATAAAGATCCCCAGGATCTGAAGTCGGTGATGAAAAGAGAACACGCTATAGGTGTGAGAGAGTCAACGTTGATATCGCAACATAAAAACAGGTTGAGCTGGAAGGAGCTGTCCCGCTTCTTTCCTTTATCGGCGATCTTCTTCCTGATCTTGGGTTTTGTTCATGTATATTTCTTCGGTCTGATATTGTTAGGAGCGGTTGGGAGTTTCGCGATGGTTTCTTATCTGTTACTGAAACATACGGATAGAAAAAATATCGTTCAGGCGTGGGTCGTTCTAAATCTGATCAACCTGGCGTGGAGTCTCGGGTTCTTGAAGGGTCTGTTAGGTTCTCGATCTTAATCGGAGGCTCTATCTATCATCTTCTTGAAGAACTGGATGTATTCTTCTTTGGGTAGGCCTGGAGTGACGTAAGTCTCGATGTTTTTCCAGCTCTCTTTTCTGAGTATCTTTTCAAGTTCTTCGACCGTCTCAAACTTGCAGATATCCATCTCCTGGTTATAGTTGGCTTTCTTTGCGATTATAGGTAAGCCGCAGGCGGTAGCTTCCTGGAAAACCGTCGGTAATCCTTCACGTTCTGCAAAATGTAGGAAAAAATCTGCAGCTTGATAATATCGGGGCAGGTCATCGTGGTCTATAAAACCTTCATATCTAACATTTGGATATCTTCTGCTGAGCTTTTTACCGTATTCCGTATTTCCCACTATCATGAAGGTCATATCGTCTAAGGCATCCGTTTTATCCAATAATTCGGCTAACAGATGACGGCGTTTTTTTCTGCTTTTCCCACCTACCAGGATACCTACGGTCTTATCTCCCTCCAGATCCAATCTTTTTCTTATCTCTTTTTTCCTTCGTTCATTCACTCTACCAAATTTATCGGTTTCGATCGGTAGAGGTAGGACCTCGATCTTTTCGGGGTCCAGACCTCTTTTTTTACATTCCTCATACATGTAGTCGGTCTGTACTATTATCCCCAAAGCCTTTTTCAATATGATCTTAGAAAGAAGGTTATTAACGATGAAGGCCTTGAGTCTATTTAATTTAGTCTCATATAACTCATCTTTGTACATTTTGAACGTATCGTCATTCAACCTGATTATAGTCCTGTGTAGATGACCTGTGAGAAAAAAAGGTGCTCCATAGACCCCGAATTTATGGGGTAATACGATGATATCCGGATCGTTATCATCAAGATACCTATTCAGCGATTCGGATGAATACCACAATCTCTTAGGACTTTTTTGCGATGGATAATCATAGATGAACTCATTCACATCGAACTCGAACTCGTCTCCAAACTTTTCTTCACCATAAAACCCCACAAAATCTATCTCAAAATCATCAGAAATCAACTTCGTAAGATTGGTGAACAAGGTTTTAGTGGATGCGGGTATATGCGAGCCGACGAAGAATGCGATCTTCTTTTTCATGAACAAAACGCAGTTATAACATAATTTTTTACTCAATATACTTTGTGGTGGATAGTGTGGATCAGAGGGTATCTTTGAATGTGACGAACTGATGCTATGTGAGGTTCCCTACTTTAGGGAATAGTGAAGGTTGAGATTCGTCATCTAGTTGAATATAACAGACCAAAATATTTAAGTTCCAAATTTCGTTGCGCACATGATGACGAAAATAGACGAAGTGAAAAGGATCAACAGGGAGGAAGGTATTACCGGCGTATTTAAAGCTACTAGAGATTACATGTTATCAAAAGCGAGAAAGATATCGCCCGTACACGCTTCTACATCACACCAATTAGGCCGGATATCTGGGAACAAGAAGAGATGGGAAATGATAAAACCTCATCTCAAAAAAGAGGATAAAACTCTTTTAGATATAGGATGCGATGCAGGGGTCCTGACTAAATTAGCAGCTGATGAAGGCATGTTTTCTATAGGTATAGATAAATTCCCTAAGAAAAATAAAGCCTCGAGGGAGAATGTTGTCAAAATTTTCAAAGGTAATCAAAAGGTGGGTTTTGTACGATTTGAGGTCACACCTGAAAATATTGATTCTCTACCAAGATTCGATGTTGTATTTCTACTTTCCGTTTATCACCACTGGCATAGAGAGTTCGGAGAAGAGAGTGCAAAGAAAATGTTGAGGAGTCTAAAGGGAACCAATACCAATAAAATATTTTTTGAGCCCGCTTCCAGGAAATCAGATTATATAAGAAAGGATAACAAAAATCCTCCACCTATCGAAGATGAAGATAAAGCTTCTATAATCGATTATAACACTAACATGCTTGAATCAGTGTTCGGTGAAGAATATGACGTAGAGTATTTGGGAAAATCTAGGACTACATCTCATTACAGGCATCTTTTTTTGATCAAAAAATAGCTATGCATCGGATCTTCTCATCCAGCTTTCAGGGACGATATCCTTGAGATCGGGATGATCTATGTTCTCTTTTGCTTTTTCGCTGAGTTCGTCAAAGTCTTCAGTGTTGACTATCTCTTCTCTGAGGTCTTGCCATTTCCTGTGTCGGAGGATCACTTGTACAGGCATCTTTTCGAGATCGAGTATCCTCGCTATCGAAAATCTGTGCCATCCTCTGTTTCCGTGGATGAGCTCTCCGTCTCTACCTATCGAGACGTACACCTCTCCTTTTCCCGGTTTTGACTCAGGTGTATTGCCCAGTTCCACCTGGGTCCTGTAACCGTTCTCCTGGATCTCTCGGTAGAGTTCTTCAACGTAATTTTCATATTTATCTTTCAACCCTTCTAATGAATGACAACCATCCACGTTGCCTTTCCTCTCCAGTAGATCCCTCAAGCTAGTGTAGATATCGGTTTCCTCCCAATCAAGATCTTCTTCGAAACGTTTCTTCAGCGCTTTGAATTTCGAGCTAGTGATCGATCCAGTTTTTCTGTCCCAATCGCCTCTTTTTATGAACCCTCTATAAACATTCTCTACACTTTTCACAGAATCGATATTTTGTGGATCGACCCAGATGACCTTGTAGGGATCGGGATATGACTCCCCATATCTTATCCTGTGAAATTTCCTTCTTATTTTTCCATAAAGTCCTCCCAAAGTATTGAATATGATATCTTTTTTCAGATGAAGCCAAACGGCTTTGACAGTTATACTTAGGCCCTGCTTCCTGTAGATCTCTTTCGCCTTTTTTATCTTATATTTAAGTGACGATTTCCCCATGCTTTTGACCATCCATCCTTTATCTCTATCTCATCATCTTCAACATTTTCCATTTCAACAGCAATCTGTTATAAAAATCTATTCAGGAAACAGCTCAGTGAGGATAGATTACTTTTAAATAATATACTAGATTATCATTGATTCAGAGATGAGTAAAAGAGTCTTGATCGTGATACACAATCTCAAAATAGGCGGGGGTGCCCAACGGATAGCTGCGGAGGTAGGCACAAAATTGAACGAGAGAGGTCACGAGGTTTCTTTTTTGACCATCTATGATGAAAAACCGATGTACGATTTTGAAGGGGAGTTGATGACTCTTAACGAGGAGAGAGATGAATTCCCGTTAGAATTTTCCTGGAACGCGTTGCGGACCGCCAAAAAGATAAATGAAGTGTGTGAAAGGGAAGGGATAGAGACGGTGATTTCCTTTTT
>CAZRSB010000074.1:0-7515 GCA_964602715.1 uncultured Thermoplasmata archaeon
ACCTTCAATATAGTCTCCTCATTTAACAACTTTTCCGAAGATAATAAAAAGTCTCAGTTATTTGTGGTCTTATTTGTACTCTTCGCAACTGTCACAGTACCATCGGTCATATTCATCTACATAGCGCATTTGATTTCCACAATCTGTACACTGTTTTTGTTTTTGGTCTGGAGCGGGGGGTTGTGGTGAGGGTACTTGCTGTGAGGGTACTTGCTGTGAGGGTACTTGCTGTGAGGGTACTTGCTGTGGTTGATTTTGTGGAGAGCTCATCTGCGTTTTTTCAAAGTCTTGTTTAGAGACTCCCACGAGAATTAACCCTACAAGCGACAAGACGGCTCCTAAGACGTATCCTATGCTTAGGAAAGCAAAGACCCCTCCAATTATCGCAATCGCAAAGTTTTTTTTCATAACTGCCATAACTCCTCCTATTATACCTATAATAGAAAAGGCTAGAGGGAGATAGCAGAGAGCTCCAAATCCTGAAATAACTAGAAGGACACTTCCCCAAAAGGCGAACGCTAGACCATATATGAATCCTAGTGCAGCTCCGATTATTATTAGTATTCCTCCAATTGTTGCGTATTTTTCCTCCTGCTGTTGTTGATTATATCCTGGTTGGGTCATATATATTCATCCCTAATCGTTTAATGGGCATATATTATATATTTTTTACTATTGTTCAGACACAAATACACAATTCTTGGCACTATCGAATTTTCTAGTGATAAAAAGAAAAGAGGGGTTGCTCTTTTTGGGTTTTATATCCCAAAGAGAATGAACCACTTAATCATATACAAATCAAACCGATAGCAGTATGTTCTATATCTACATCTATAAAAAAAGAAAGAGGTAATTATTTTTCATTTGTACTCTTCGCAACTGTCACAGTACCATCTAGTGTAGTCTTCGATGTATCTCATCTCATCTCCACAGTCAGGACATTTTTCCCCGCCTTCTTGTTGAGGTGCCTGTTGTTGTGGTTGTCTTGTCATACTTCTTTCGTCGGCAAAACCTTTTTCGTGACCCGCTACTGTCTGGGCCAATTTGTAGAGAACATATAGATTAACTAGAGGTATCAATGCTAGGATGAATAGTTTGGCCGTAGAATCTTTTTTTTCAGCATGTCCCATTGCCTCGTACTGTCCTGAGATTATTTTCTCGTGTCCAGAAACAGCTTCTAGTGCTTTCCAAGCGACGTAGAGATTAACGATCGGGATCAAACCTAGAATAAACCATTTTGCTGTAGAACCTTTTTCTTCCCTGTGAGCAATGGCTTCATATTTTCTTGCTACCTTTTCATGACCCACGACAACAAGTTCTGCTGTTTTCCATAAGAAGTAAAGGTTTACTAGTGGGATGATTGCCAATATGATCCACTTTGCCGTGGAATCCTTTTTTTCTTTATGTCTAACGACTTCTCTTTTCAAAATTTCACCTGTTGAGAAATAGTTAAAGAACTTAATATTTTTTTCCCTTATGAATCTATTTTACTTTGTCGTTCCTGATAGTGTTTAAAGCTAGGGTCTTTAGGCGGAGGTAGTGGTCAATATTTTATTTATATTCTTCACACTCATAACAATACCATCTATCATATTTTTTGATATAATTTAGTTTTCTTTTACAATCTGGGCATATATTTTTTTCTTCTGGTGGTGGCGGGGGAGGACGGGGCGTTGATTTGAGACGAGTTTGTTTTCCCCATTCCTTTCTGTCTAGTTCCTTTTTTTTCACCTCTTCCATGTCGGGTCTAACGAGTAACCACAATACTAATCCAGGGATACCTCCGGTCAATATTAATATGATCACCCAGAGGATACCTTCTTTTCCTCTTTTTTCGGCATCTTTGTATATCCAGATAGATATCAGAATGGCAATCAACAAGAATATAAGAAAAACAGATATACAAATCAAACCGATACCAGTATGTTCTATATCCACATCTATAAAAGAGGAAAATATATCAGAGATGACATTTCTTTTATATGTTTCTAACATCATTTTCGTAACGACCATGGAGGATAGCATATTTTTATGAAATCTATACTGTTTATCAGTATAAATTTTTGGGACTCCTTTTATCAGAGTCAAAATGCTTTTTTTTAGCCGATCATATCAAAATTCTGAAATCAATTCATCTTCTTCCATTTTAACTTTAATAGAAAAATCACCTTTTTCAAATGTCAGAACCGCTTTTTCTAAAGAGGTTTTGTATTTTGAAGCATTATTACCTTCATCTTCGTTTACTTCTTCGATGAAGCCTGCCTCATTTAGATCCTTTATACGTCTGTACGTAGCTGCTATGGGTATATTGTACTCCCAACTTAAATGTTGAGCAGTCATCGGCTGATCGTAGCATCCCATCAAGATCTTTTTTGCATATTTATCGGTCAAGAGGTCAATATTTTCATAAACGCTGATCTCTTTTGCCATCACTATAAGGAATGAATAGATATAATAAACTATTTTGTTCTCGATTATCTTAGCAGAAAAACAAGATCGATTTTCAAAATTGAGAATACAAAATGATAATTGAGGGAATCTTCCGAAATTTTAATACTTGCGTCTTCATTAGCTCTAATGATGGAAAAACATTGGACAGAAAAATATCGACCAGAAGCATTTGAGGAAATTTTGGGACACGAAGAGATAGTCCAAAAATTAAAAAAATATGTGAACGGCAAGAGTATGCCTCATCTTCTTTTTGTTGGTCCTTCAGGAGTAGGAAAAACTACTACTGCTATAGCTTTAGCGAAAGAGATCTACAATCAGGATTGGAAAGCAAATTTCATTGAATTGACTAGGAGTGATGAGAGAGGCATAAATGCAATGAGAGATAAAATCAAAGATGAAGCTAGATCTAAGAGTCTAACCGAGCAGGACTTTAAGATAATCTACATGGACGAAGCAGAAGGTCTAACTGAACCGGCTCAAGCAGCTTTTCGCAGAACTATGGAGAATTATTCAGAAAATGCTAGATTTATATTATCTACAAATTCATCTTCACGTATAATTGATCCCGTAAGATCAAGATGTGCTCAATTCAGATTTCGGCCCCTTGGTAAAGAGAAAGTAGAAGGATACATACAGATGATCGCAGAGCAGGAAGATTTAACCATCGATCAGGATGCTAAAAACATACTTTTCCGAATATCTAGAGGCGATCTTAAAAAACTGACGAATCTTTTACAGGTTTCCGCAACTAAAGATTTAAAGATCGATGAAAGCATCATCAAATCTGCTTTAGAAGAAACTAAGCGAGCAGATTTCAAAGGATTGATACTCAGGGCTCAGCGAGGTGATTTTATGGATGTCCGTGATGAATTATATGATCTGATAATTGAAAATGATTATCCTCCGAACCGCATCCTAGAAAGGGTTCATGAAGAGATATACAATCTTCCAATGACCGAGGAGAAAAGAAAAGATATAGCTCTTGAGATAGCTGAGGTGGATTTTGATCTCTCTAGGGGTTCAAAGAAGCGGGTTCATCTGGAAAGGTTATTGTCTTTTTTTGCTTTAATGAAGAAAAAGTGAACCTCGCTCTGAAAAAGTATAAATACAATGGGTATATGAAAGTAAGACACTATGCCACAAAAACCGGGAAGTATGTACAGAGAGGTTAAAGGTCAAGCCTATACACGCAAAGAATACATTGGCGGTGTACCTCATGTTAGAGTGGGTCAGTTCACCATGGGTGATAGAACTAGAGAGTTCGAAAATGAGCTGACCCTTGTCTCAGAGGAAAAATGTCAGATAAAGGACGCTGCACTAGAGGCTGCTAGGGTTACTTTGACAAGGGTACTCACGAAAGGCCTTGGAGAAGATAATTTTAGAGCCAAGATATTGGTTTACCCTCACCACGTTCTGAGAGAAAACAAACAGGCTACCGGTGCGGGAGCTGATAGGCTCTCAGAAGGTATGAGACGATCATTTGGTAAGAAGATCGGAAATGCAGCTAGAGTTAATCAAAACCAAGAGATAATAAAAATCTGGGTCGATGATGGTATTTCAATCGGACAAGAAGCTCTAAGAAAAGCTTCGATGAAATTGCCGATGCCCTGTAGGAAAAAAATAGAGAAAATGGACTAGAAATCCCTTTTTGATTTATTTTCCTCTTACAACCGCCACGGTAGCTTCGGTGTTCTTCAGTACTCTATCTGTTGTGCTACCTAAAAATAGAGGGCTAAATCCAGAAAGACCATGTGTGCTTATATATATTATGTCATTTTCTTCAGCCAATCCAGTAATCTTTTTGTAAGGTTTTCCCATCAACAATTCAGTTTTTAATTCAACGTTTTTTTCATCAGCGAGATCTTTAACATCTTCTAAAGCTTGTTTTCCTTTTTCCTTCAGTCCTCTTTTGGCTGAAGATTTTATACTTTCGTGGTGAAGAGAGTCAAATTCGCTTGTATTTACTACGTATACTGCTATAACCTCGATCCCAAGTTTTTCTCCTATTTCGAGGCCTTCTTTTACTCCTTTCATTGCACATTTTGATCCATCTGTAGGCAGAATTATTCTTTCATACATCTTCTCATTAAAATAATATGTTTCTTCTATAAAAAACTGTTCAATCATTTTTATTCATAATCAAGGCTAAGACCCTTCGTTCAGGGGGGATGCAGAGGAGGTTACAAAAAAATCTATAAAGAAATGAAAACTACCAATATCTTTTTAAACCCCACACAAGTATCCCTAAAATATGACCGATGAACAGAAAACCTCAGAAGAAAGTAAAAGCTATGGTGATTACAACGATCTTTTAGACAAAGCTAGAGATAACATTCCAGAAAAAATATCTGAGCACGAAAGATTTGAGATTCCAGATCTTGATATAATGCGAGAGGGCAATACAACTATCTTTAAGAATTTCAGCGATATAGCTGACAAGATAAATAGGCCTCCTGAAAAATTCCTTAAATTCCTTCTTGGAGAGTTAGGAACTGCTGGTGAAAAAGAGAACGGAAGAGTAGTTTTTAAGGGAAAAATTGGGAGTAATAAGATAGAGAGGAAAGTCAAGGATTACGTACAAAAATATGTTCTCTGTCCAGAGTGTGATAGACCAGACACACGACTGGTCAAAGAAGATAGGATAGAGATAATAAAATGCGATGCGTGTGGTGCACGTGGACCTATAAGAGGCAAACAAAGCAAATCAAAATCGACTGGAAAGACTAAAGGCATTAAAGAAGGAAAGGTTTATGAATTGATGATCCAAGATATCGGAAAAGAGGGTGATGGTATGGCCAAAAAAGAAGGCTATACCATTTATGTCCCAGGAACGACTAAAGGAGATAAAGTCAAGGTCAAAATCACTAATACTACAGGAAATCTTGCTTTTGGAAGGGTTGTAGATTGAGTCAATAAGGAAAAAATATGTTAGGTATTAAAATAGAAAGAAAACATATACCTGCGATAGCTATCGTCTGCATGCTTTTGCTAACCCATATGCTAGCTTTAAATGTGGTTCATACTTATCCTGAGGAATATCAGGCTTTTGGAGAGGATGTAGACGATCCTACAAATCCTCTGATCTTCATCGTGGCCATATTGGTTTTTACTGCAACCATATTACTCATATTCAAATATGGTAAGGGTGATTACCTGAAATATGGAATATTGGGAATTGTAGGACTTTCTTTGTTTTATGTTTTTTATCCGGTAATATTTGAGGTAGGTTATCCCGCTATTCAAGCTCTACAATTTGATTTCGCATTCATCCTTGCTGTGATACTAGCTATTGGCTTGACATATCTCCTTTATAAAAAACCAGAGTGGTATGTGGTCAACAGCGTAGGGGTTATAATGGGGGCTGGTATAGCTGCGATTTTTGGAATAAGCTTAGGTATTTTACCAGTATTCATACTTCTGATAATATTGGCTGTCTATGATTTCATTTCTGTGTATAAGACTAAACATATGCTTTCTCTTGCTTCTGGTGTGATGAAACAAAAGTTACCTATCATGTTGGCGGTCCCCCAAAGGATGGATTATTCCTTTTCTGAAGAGAGCGAAAAGATAGCTCAAAATGTGGAAGACCAGAAAGAGAAAAATAAAGGAAAAAAGAGAGAAAGAGATGCTATGTTCATAGGGCTTGGAGATTTTATAATCCCTGGTATCCTACCAGTTTCAGCGAGTCTTCACCTCGAACCGATGTACGTTGCGGGAGAGTTCGCACCCCATCTAGTAGCTCTAGGTAGCATAATCGGTGCTTTAGTTGGAATGATTATTTTGACCCGCTTCGTACTAAAAGGAAAACCCCATGCTGGTTTGCCTCTGTTAAATTCAGGCGCCATAATCGGATACATGATCACTTATCTTATAATATATCAAAATCTGACCTTTGGTGTTGTACTTCCTTGGTGATAGGAATCACCAACCTATTTATATGAATTATACCCCTGTTTTATAGTGATGACTGACGAGAAAAAGAGGGTATCTGAGAGATATGACAAATGGACTCCCTTTTATGATGTTGTTGATGAGTTTCCTCTTATATCTAGACCACAAAGGAAATGGAAAAAAATAGCAATTGAACATCTAGACATATCTCCAGGCGAAAAGGTATTGGACATTGGGACCGGGACCGGCCAAATTTTGCCTTGGATTGCAGATAATATGGATCGAGGTGTTTTGATTGGTACTGATATCAGTGAATCTATGATCAAACATGCCCGGGGAAAAATAAAAGAAAAAAAAGAAGATGTAGAGGTAAAAGTCGTTTACGACGATATCGAAGACTCTAGATTTCCTACTGATTTTTTTGATAAGATCATTGCTACGTTCACTTTTACAACGATCCCTGATTTTGAAAGAGCTATAAGGGAATGCAAAAGGATATTGAAACCTGGAGGGAAATTGATAATATTAGATACTGGAAAACCAGATAAAACTTATGCAAAACCTCTTTTTTATCCAATGATGATATCTGCTAAGGTATTCGGTAAAACTCATATGGATAGAGAGATTAAAAAACAATTTGAAAAGTATTTTCGAGTCAAAGTTATTGAGAGTTATCTATTCAATATGGTATACATCCTAGAATGTCAGCTTCTCCCACCTAAAGGAGGGAGCTTGCCATTGACATCCTCTCCACCCTGAAGGATGGAGAATCCATCCCACGCTCAGAGGGAGATGCCTCTTTTTCAAGGCTTCACTTACCAGCAGAGTTCATTTTCTAGCAAGTTTTTAGGATTCACGGAGTAGCTTCCCATAAGTCCAAGACGGTTAGCCGTTCAAACATCCGCTCTGTTGGAATATCTTACGAGTGTTCTCCCAACTTACAGGACTACCGATGGTCGTGTCATCTACCTGTTAATGCGTTCCAGCCAATTATGACGGATACAACAACGCCTATTTACTCTAACTAAGGTTGTTTGGATTTATAGTCAAGGACACGACTTTTCTTTGATTTTTTAGTGTCCTTGGCTAGTTGTGGATGACGCAACGCAATTACAAATAAGTTGCGTCTTCCATCTATGATAAGTCCGCCGGATATATTCTTAATTATTTCGT
>CAZRSB010000075.1:0-7304 GCA_964602715.1 uncultured Thermoplasmata archaeon
ACATCTTTTTCCGAAAGCAGTTCGTCCCAAAGTTTCTGAAAATGGGAAAGGATCCTGTCATCGCCCTGTATCAGATATGGAAATTCATCGATCGCTATGATCACACGTTCATCTGTTATCTGTAGAGTGAATTCAAAGGCTTCCCCCCAGTTATCTACATCTGGAGGAAATCTATCGAATTCGTCTGCAACTTGTGAAGAAAAGTCCATGGCCTGTTGTTCTAATGGTAATTTTTCAGCCAGGTAATATATCACTGGATACTTTTTTGTGAGCTGCTTTACCAAAGCAGTCTTTCCTACCCTTCTTCTACCATAGATCACTACGAATTCTGACTGGTCGCTTTCGTAGGCATTTTCAAGAGTTTTCAACTCCTCTTCTCTATCGGCGAACATAATATGAACGTAATCATTATGATTGTAATCATATTAATAATCTTGGGTGAGATTAACCTATTTTACCATTAAATTAGAGTTCAAATCCCCGTGCCCCCATTTTTCTGCGAAAAATGTGTGCACTCTGCTGAAGGAAACCTTCCGCTGGACCCTCAAAAAACAAAGCTTTCCTGCGGGTACCGAGGTTAAAGAGAAAGAATTCCTCTAGATACCCGTGCCATCATATTTTTTATACTTTATCGAGCAGAGGAAAAATTTATGTATTGAGTACACAATTATTGTGTAGACAATTAAGGAGAAGATATCGATGAGATTTGTAGATCGGGAAGGAGAATTGGATGCCTTTAGGAAATTATACGGATCACATAGATTTGAATTCATCTCTGTTATCGGAAGAAGGAGAGTAGGAAAAACAGAATTGATCAAGAAATTTTTAGAAGAAAAGCATGGCATCTATCTTTATATATCTATGAGTGATGATAAACAACTTAGACTTCATATAGCGGAAAGATTGAATGAAATACTAGGTGTGAGTCTCGTCGGTGAACCTTCCTGGAGAGAAATAATCGATGCTCTTTTTGATAAAAGTGAGAAAGAAAAACTAGTTGTTGTTTTCGATGAATTTCAGAGGCTTTTGAAGATCAATGAAGCCGTGCCTTCACTGCTTCAAGAGACGATCGATGAAAGAAAAGATTCGTCTAAAATGCTGCTCTGTGTGGCAGGTTCTTCGATCGGCATGATAGAAAAGCTGTTTCAGTCCGATGCCTCGCTTTATGGAAGAAGAACTCGTAATATCAGGTTGAATCCTTTCGACTATGAGGGTGTTAGGAAGTGGTTTAGGTCTAAGGAGTTGGATGAAGAGTCCATATTGAAAAGATATGCTGTTTTTGGAGGAACTCCCAAATACCTAGAGTTTGTAACAGAGAAATCACTTATGGATAATATAGACGAACAGATCCTTTCCCCTCATTCACTGCTTTATGACGAGCCTTGGGTGCTCCTTTCAACCGAACTTAAATCTCCTGATAAGTATTTTGATATTTTAAAGCTCATATCTCTTGGAAAGGAAACTCCCAAGGAGATATCTGACCAATTAGATCTTGAAAGGACTTCGTTGGGGTATTATATGAGGAAGCTTAGAAAAGATCTCGATATGATCAAAAGATTGGCACCTGCGACTGAAAAGGTCACTAAAAGCAAGAAAAAAAGATACAGGATAAAGGATAACTTCTTCAGGTTTTGGTTTCACTATGTTTATCCCACTAAAGATCAACTAGAAATGGGTAATCAAGATGGGGTGAAGGACAAGATCGAAGTTGAATTCGGTGGATATATGGGAAGAGTTTTCGAAGACGTGGTAAGGCAGATTATCAGAAAAAGAAATGGGACGAAATTACTTGAATGGAAATTAGGCCAGTATGAAAAAATAGGTTCATGGTGGGATAGAAAGGGTAATGAGATCGATATCTGTGGAGTTTCAAAAGATGAAAATCTTTTAGGTGAGGTCAAGTGGAGTCTATGCGATAAGAGAAATGTAAAAGGACTGCTTGAAAAGATGAAGAATTTAAAATTGACAAACAAATCTAATTTTTTAATAGTGTCCAAAGAATTCACACCTGATGCCAAGCAATGGTTACAAGAAAAAGATATTATTCATTTTTCTATCGAAGATTTTTCAGATATATTTTGATAGAGGATTAAAAATCTATGTTTATGACTTTCTATTACAAGCGTTAATTGGGATTTGGAGTCTTGACCACCATCACTTTTGCGTCTTCCTCTTCTGAGGCAATCCTGACATTATGTGTAATATTTTTTGGACTCAGAACTATATTCCCTTTAGGAACCTCTTTCGTTTCCTCACCGACTTGAATCTCAGGAGTGCCTTCTAGCACTTGAAAGAATACATCTACCGGGGTCGTGTGCTCCTCCAAGCCCTGGCCGGGTCTGAAGGCTAAGATCACAACTTGGACTTTTTCCTGCTAGATTATCCTTCTCGGTCTGAACTTTTCTTCATCTGCTCTCTATCTCATTTGGATCTATTATCTCCATTTTTACTACCTCACTTTCTTTCTCCTTTAACAGAGATAGTCACCTCTTCTTTTTCTATTTCTTTTCCTGAATTCGAAAGAGCTTTATCGATGATTTTGTTCAGTCCAAAACAACATGGAACCTCCATATGAACTACCGTTACTTGCTCTATCTCATTTCTTTTGAATATCTCAGTCAGTTTTTCAACATAAAGAGCCGCATCATCCAATTTGGGACAGCCGATGATCAAAGAACTATCCACTAAAAAGTCGGGATGAAAATTAGGGTAGGCGAAAGGGATGCAGTCAGCCGCTATCACTAGATTACGATCATCGAAATATGAAGCATCGACCGGAACCAGTTCCAATTGAACAGGCCATTGTTCTAATCGGGAAGTTTGGCGCCCTTCTTCTTTTGATCTTTCAGTCTCCCATCGATAGGATTGGGTCGAAGGGCATGGGCAGGGTTCTTTTCTCTCTTTTTCGGTCTCAAATGGAATTTTGATACCTAATTCTTCCAAATGATCTACAGCCTCTTGGAAAAGTTCCTTCTGACCGTGATCCTTGAGATGTTTTAGGTGAGCTTTCAACACTTTTTGGCCTTGTTCGGCTATATTCTCTACAACCTTTTTTTCATCGTATGGCTCGGCTTCTCTCTCAATTATCTCTATAGCGTCTTTTGGACAATCACCTATACACGCACCTAAACCATCACAGAATGCTTCGTTGATCAGCCTGGCCTTTCCTTCTATTATCTGAAGTGCACCCTCAGGACATCCTTTCACACACTCTCCGCAACCATTACAGACATCGTGATCTATCTTTATGATTTCTCTTTTCATGTTATTCACCTATCCTTTGGATGCAACTTTGATCTCCGTTGATCATCGATTTTTCTTGTTTTATTTCAGGATGGTCTAACATCTTTTCTATAACTTTTTGGTGTATGTTACATAGCCAAAGTGCTTCTTCCTTTGATAAATTCCCAAATGCACAATTTTTGTATCTTACTTTGTGTGATTCATTATTATCAAGGTAGGAAGCGTAAAATCCAAGCTCATCAAAACCCTGGACCATACTTTCTATCTTTTCTCTAAAGTCTGCTCTCTCATCTATATCTGGAAGTTTTTTTAAGAGGTCCTGAACTAATAGGTTAGCCATTTTGTCGAAAACATCATCGTCGAACTCCTGTCTAAGATTTTTGATGATTAGTCGTAACAAAAGTTGTATCTGTTTAGGGAACAGTTCTTTTCCTTCATCTGTGATAGAAAAATATTTCTTAGGACGACCTTTCTCAGCTTTTTCAAAATAAGTTTCAACCAATCCATTTGATTTTAGTTGATTCATATGTCTCCGAACTGCACTCTCGTTGATATCTAGTATATCAGCTAAATCCAATGCTGTTAAATCTTTAGAAAGTAGATTCTCAAGTATTTCACTTTTGGTGTCATTTGCTTCTTTTCTGTTTTTGCTCTTTATGTCCATATTCATCGAACACAGTTATAGAGAACAACCTTTATATACTTTACGCATATTATAGTGATTAAAGTGTTGAATATGAGGGTCGAAGAGTTACATAAAAATTTGAAGAGATTGGCTGAAGGTAAAATATCAGAAAGGGGAGTGTTTGAAAAGATAAAAAGGGTTATCCCAATTGAACTGTCCGAAGCAAAAAAGTGCTTTATACAGGAAGATAACTTTTGCGATCGAGGATTTAGGAGTTTTTTTGAGTACCTCTAAAGACTTGAGAAGCGAAAAAGGAGAGATAATAAAATAGGAGCGAAAAAATTTGATAAGCGAATTTAAAGGAAAATACATTTTCATACTTTTCGCGAAGAAGACATATTTTATCTTATCTTGATAAAGGAATTATCTGATGAAGAACTTGGGAGAATCAGTAAAAGAATGGAAAGGATAGAAAATGATAGTAAAGAAAAAACAATCGAAGAATACATAAACTATTTAAACTTACCAATACTTTGTAAAAAAAGAGATTAAAACTGAGCAAAAAATTGGATACAAAAAAGGGAGGATAATATGCAAGAAGTTAAAATAGATCAAGAAACATGTATAGGATGTGGAGCGTGTGAATCAGCCTGTCCTGAAGTCTTTGAGTTGAATGTTCAAGTTAAGTCTACAGTTGTAGAAAAATATAGAACAGAGGAGGAAAACCAGGGAGAAGTACCCGATGACATAGAATGTGTAGAGGAAGCTGAAGATGAATGTCCTGTCGATGCTATCGCTGTTTCATAGAGGTAAAAACATGAAAGAAGATGATTTGATAGAGTTGATGAAAGAAAGGTGGACTGCTAGAAAATTTTCATCTGAAGAAATTTCTGAGGAAGATCTAAACAAAATTATCGAAGCGGGAAGATGGAGTCCCTCGGGTGGAAACAAACAGCCGTGGGAATTGATAATTATAAGAGATGAAGATAAGAAACAAAAGATTGCGGAGCTATTTGCAGAAGGTATGGGTCTTTCAGAACCCTCAGAGAGATATACTACACCACCGGTACTGATAGCAGTAGGTATAGACACCAGAGTTATAGAATCCTATCCAGATATGATGCCGGCAGAGTTTGTCGTCTATGCCAGTATCGGGGCTATGGTACAAAATATGAGTTTAGTAGCCTCTTCTATGGGTATGGTCTTGAGCTGGGGTACTCAGCCGATAAAGGTTCATGACAAATTGAAAGATCTTTTGGAAGTTCCCGATCATATCTACGTTCCAGATGTACTTCAATTGGGTTATCCAGATCAGGAAAAGCATTCTTCAAGCAGACGAGAGAAAGAGCAATTCACTCACGATGATCAAATAGATGAATCTAATTTAAGAGAGATTTGAAAGGAATCCCCGTAAAAGGTGATTCCTTCTCTTTATTTCGATGTTATCCTTTCGTATAATCGTATCACACAGTCTCTAGCCGTACACTCTTCCCTGGTAAACGGTCCTATCAGAAGATAACCAACAAGACCAGTCAATAGGATTATAACCGAAGCTATCAAGAACAGGTACCGGTATCCAAGCATCTCCTCTATCTGACCATTCACAAATACACCTATAGCTCCACCTATGAACATGTTGAAGGCGGCCAGGGACATCACAGTACCTCTCTGTTTTGGAAGACGCTGCTGAGCGGTAAAAATTATCGGTACGTAGAGCAGGACAAATGCCAAGCCGAATCCAACCAAGGCGGGAATAACCAATACGATATTTATCCAGAACGCTATCACGAGTATTGAAATCAAGCCAAGCAGGGAAGCCACCACCAATATCTCAGTACCCACTTTATCTTTCACCGTGCCTGCTTTTCTTCCTCCTGAGAAGGCTGCCAGACCAAACAAAGTCAAGATCACACCGACTGTTAAAATACTGTAATTTGTCTGACCGATGAAGTAATCGCCTAGATAAGTGAAACTTCCGAAAACTGCGAACCCAAGCAGAAAAAGTAAGAAAACCACTTTCAAAAGATGTCGATCTGCAAGTGCTTTCGAGTAGGACTTTTTGAAACTAAGTTTCTTCACTGTTCCCTTTCCGAATTCTAGATACTTGAAAATGAAAGCTAACACGATAAATTCCGCTATACCGTAAGTCAAATAAACTAACCTCCAGCTTCCCAAATAAGATAATCCGCCGCCTATCGCTGTTGCAGCTGCAGCACCGAGATAAAACATCCCCATTATTGTTCCTATCGCGTTCATCATCGACTTCGGACTGTCAAAAGTATCTCCCATGAGTGAAATAGTAACTGGAAGAATAGCGGCTGCAAAGGCACCGTTCACAGCGCGGAGAAGAGCTAAAGATTGTATGTTGAAAGCTAAGGCTGCGAGACTACTAAATATAGCTGTGCCGAGAGCTGCTAAACTGATAATTCTGACTTTGCCAAATCTGTCAGCAAGAGGACCGAATAAAACTGTAAAAAGTCCAAAAGGAAGCATGTAAGCCGAAACTGTCATAGCTGCTGTACTTATAGGTACAGAAAAATCTCTAGCTATATCAACTATTATCGGTGAAGCTGCGTAGTTATCACCCATGACAAAGAAACCCATCATGCCCAAAAGAAAAACGACTAGATTGAACGCTTTCTTTGGATCGCCATTTTTTTCTTTATCCATCCTCTTTCCCCTAAATAATATCTTGAGTAGATAGTGATAAAGGGTTATTGTATTTTAAGTTTATAATATTTGTGATGATTCTACCCTAAAATAATTGGTATTTTTTCTTACAGATACTTTCTCATTTTCACTTCCTAATATATGAAATCTGTTTGAGTTTTACTTACCATACCCATCTTTTTTCATGTGAGGAGAACTAACGATGGACATCTCCCCAATGTTATTCTACTCTCGGTGTAGTTTGTTTCAACTTTACATTACGCTTAAAATCATACTGATTATAACTAATGAGAAGGACAAACCTTTTATACTTTACACATATTATGGTGATTAAAGTGATACAATTGGGATTGAAGAGTTATACGAAAGTTTGAGAGGGTTGGCCAAAGGTAAAGTGTCTGAAAAAAAAGCCTTGGAAATGATAAAGGGTGCTACCCCAGTTGAATTGTCCAAAGCAGAACAGCGGTTAGTAGAGGAAGAAGATTTTGGCGAAGAAGAATTTAAAAGTTTTTGCGATGTCCATCTGAAAGCTGTAGAAGACGAAGTAGAGGAGATGAAAAAAGATTTGAAAGAAGGACATCCTATCAGAACTTTGATTCTAGAACATGATGAAATATTAGAAACTCTGGATGAGCTGAAAGAAATCAGTGAAACTCTGAAGGAGAGAAATCTAACGGAAACTGAAAAAGAAGAACTAAAACATCTAGCTGAGCATTTATAGTTATAGACATAACTTTTATGTAATATGAATGCATTGTAAATTCAT
>CAZRSB010000076.1:0-7257 GCA_964602715.1 uncultured Thermoplasmata archaeon
GACAAAAGATGTGAAGAGATTCATAAAGTGATGAAAAAATATTCTTTTAGAAAATAGATGAATTTTTTCCTATTTTTTATTATTTTAAAGGTTTTCTAGGTTTTTTTTGCTCCGTTTTTTTGAGATGAGTTCCATTCCATACTTTGCTCCAAGCATAGATCCAATTCCAGTTATGCCCCAGTACCATATAAGTCTATCAAGGAAGACTGCGGTGAACGCAATACTGGATGAAACACCCATAAATGAAAAAACAGCTATCATCCCGCCCTCGTAAATACCAATATTTCCTGGTATCCCTGGGATCAACAGGAGCATTATACTCAAACCAACGGCAATAAATATACTCGTTAAATTTAGCGGAGCTCCTAAAGCAGCTAATAGAATATAGTATTTCATAACATCGAATACTTTTCTTAAAAAAGAGAGACCTAAACCTTTGCTCAGTAATCTTTTATTGGTCAGGCTTTTTCTAAAGGTCTTTCTAAACTTATCGTATTTTTTTATTATTTCGCTTTCTTCAGTTTTTATGCTTTTAATATGATCTGTGATGAAGATAAGTATGCGATGGATGATGGTAAAGTTGAAGTATATTTCTAGGATCACGAATACTATCAACGAAGATACAATTGTGAAAATCAATATAGCTGCGTAAATCCAAGTAGGAGGATTAAAAAATATAATAAGGAGAACTAAAGCACTTATCACTATGATCAAATCAATTATAAATTCCATAGTAAGATCAGAAGCTACTGAAGCAAATCCATCCTTAGCCTTTATCTTTTGATTCTTTTTTAATAGGTAAACTCTAGCGGCTTCACCTCCCATCTTAACTATCGGGGTTAAATTATTGACTGCCTGGCCGATCAAAGTCATCTCAAATAGATCTTTTTTATTTATATCTGATTTTGCTTCTTTTACAAATACACCCCATCTCAAAGCCCATGTAAAAGATCCTGCTAATATGAGTGTGGCTACAACGCCGTAATAGTATATACTCATCTTATTCAATGAGATAATGATGTTTTCGATACCAACGCTGATTACGATAATCCCTAGTATGACTATACCTGTGATGAATAGTACTAGAAATTTCAGTATCTCTTTTTTCATCTATACCACTTTTAGATGAGTTATTCTTTTTATCATAATATCAGAACTAAATACTATTTTCGCTTTTTTTAAGGTACTTTCCGAAACTCAAAAACCCCAGAAAAGCAATTATTGAAAGAAACACTAACCCCAGATCATAAGAATCGGTAAGGGCTATTATAACTCCTACACTGACTGGACCTACAAAACCGAAGGTATTAGCGATGCCATTCATCAACCCTGTTGCCGAACCTAATTTATTGTTGGAGGTACTATTCTGTAATTTAGTAAAGAATAACGGAGGAGCGAGTTGACCGAATAAGAACACAAAAAATAGTAAAATTAGAGCGATATATGCTCCGGATATTGGAAAGACCGTTAGTCCAAGTATCGTTATCCCGGATGCCAAAAGTGAGAATAAAATTATCCCATTAGAGCTGCCTTTAAGATCGCTAACCCAGGAACCTATTAGCATGCCCAGGATAGCTCCAACATATGGGATCGCGGCTAGATAAGCACTCTCACTGATATCAAAGCCAGTAGTATGTTCCAGGTATGAAGGTAACCAGAGTGTGGTTCCCCAGAAAACAGTGTTTACAGCAGTAAATCCAAAAGTGATCTGTTGAAATTTATCGTTAAAGAGTAAATCTTTAAAATCTTTAAGAAGATGTTTTTTTTGGCTATCCTCCTTTTTACTTTTATCAACCACTCGTTTTTTTTGCGAAGGAGTATCATTTATAACCAGCAAAATAGGTACAATAAGGAGAAGACCAAGCATCGCTACAAGATAAAAAGAGGCTCGCCAACCTGTGTAACGTATGACTGGTCCCATGATTATAGGGGCTATCGCTATCCCAAAGGGAGCTCCTATCATGAAAATTGAGTTTGCCTTGTTTCTTTTCTTTTCTTCAAACCATCCTGCGATTACTTTGGTTGCAATAGGGTACATCATACCCTGTGAAAGACCTAGGATCATACGAGAAATTAAAAAGATTGTGTAGTTATGACCATAGAATGCACCTAGGAAAACGGCGATAGAACCTCCAGAAAGTGCAAAGGTAAGGGTTATCTTTGATCCATACCTGTCTATATTTGGACTAAGAAATATGTTCGAAAAACCGTAAGGAATTAAAAAAACACCCATCAAAAGACCGCCAAGGAAACCATGTTCAGCATCTGACCAAACGAGATCGCTACCTATTTCTTCTAAAGCAACCGAAGTGCTCAGACGTCCGATAAAAGCGATAAGTATTGTTAGAAATAGTAAGGAGAGTATTAACCACCTGTATCTTTTATCTAGATCAAGACCTATATTTTCAGTTATATTTTTTGAGCTCATATCTAGTCTATTTTGGTTGGCTTATCGAGAGGTATATAATTACTTTTTCCGTCGAATCTGAGAATAATATAGATCATTGGTTTTTTTCATATTCTATAGGGTCTTCTGATCCTGCTTTTTTAAAAGCTTGTAAACGGAGCTTACACGAATCACATTCGCCACAAGCTTTCCTACCACCTTTATAACAACTCCATGTCTGATCAAAAGGTACGCCTAGTTCACTCCCTTTAAGAACTATCTCTTTTTTTGACATATTCAAAACGGGCGTACGAATTTTTATAGGATCGTTTTCCACTCCTCTTTTGGTGCCTTTTTTGACAACTTTTCTGAACGCATCAAAAAATTCGGCCCGACAATCTGGATATCCGCTGTAATCTTGTGCCGTAGCCCCAATATATATAGCATCAGCATCGATACTCTCCGCATAGGAAAGGGCGTAAGATAAAAACAATATGTTTCTTGCGGGAACATAAGTGGAAGGTATCTCTTCACCTATCTCCTCTTCAAGATGTTCAGGGATTTTTTCGCCATTTTTCAGTAAAGAGGATCTAACCGTTTCCTTTAGCGGCAATTTTAATATTAGATGTTCTTTGGCAGAGTAGTGTTCGCACAACTGTTTAGCACATTCCACCTCTTTATCATGCTTTTGTCCATATCTAAATGTTAATGCATAGATTTCATCACATCTTTTGTCAGCGATTCCAAGTGTAGTGGATGAATCTAAACCACCCGATAAAAGAACAACCGCTTTATTCATCTTAGTTCCTTTTTGGCCCATGCTCCTTGCCCCCTAGACTCGTCTACACCGATTTCTATCACATTGATCTTTTTTGGGAAATCTATCTCTCTGATGACTTCATCAAGCAAATATAATGCCAGCCTCTCGGCAGTTACTTGATCTATATCTAGAACTAAGGCATCTTCTTTAGGGAACACGTATCTTCTATCTTCAAATTCTATTTTAACTTCATCTTTCTCAACTTTTAGACCTTCAGTTCCCCTTGCTATCAAAACTCTATGATCTAGCCGATCAGCTATACTCCTTAATTTTTTCTTAATAGGTAAGAAGTCGTAAACTACTCCACTTTCCATCGTTTCCCCGGAGACTCTACAGTGTATGGCGTAATTGTGTCCGTGTATCCTTCCACATTTTTCATGTCCAGGCAATATATGAGAGGCAGAGAAAGTGATTGACTTTTCCCAACCGTCAAGTTTCAATTTGATTGTGCTCATATCTTTCATAAAATATGAAAGTTAGCTAAGTTTTAAAATTTTGCTGTTGAGCAAGCTCTATAATTTTTAAAAAAGATCTTTAGGTGAATAGAAAGAATTAATTAACAACAAGGTTTTATCTCTATGAGGCAAATAATGGCAGTAGAGGAAGGAGATCACGTAAAGGTTGAATATCTGGGCAGGCTAAAAGACGGTACCATTTTTGATTCTTCGATAGAAAAAAAAGCCAAAGAATCAGATTTTTACGACGAAGATAGAGAATATGAACCCATAGGATTTACTGTTGGTAAAGGAGAGGTCATACCTGGTTTTGAGGAAGGTGTATTGGGGATGGAAATCGGTGAAAAAAGAGAGATCGAGATACCACCTGAAGAAGCTTACGGAGATGCAGGAGATCATCCTCTCTCTGGAAAAACACTCATCTTTGAGATTGAAGTTAAAGAGATAAGATAATTGCTTAATCATCAAATATATATCATCATTCGAATAATATACTTCCATATCCTACTACTTCTCTCTGTGGTGTGACATCCCCGCTGGTAGCATACTTCAACAGTACTCCTCCATCACCTCTAGATCCTATCATCATGGATGCTACGGGTCCATAGCCGCACATGGAGATATGCTCTTTCTCTATGATTTCAAAAAGCCCTTCTGGGTCGTTATCAAGTATCCGAGCGATGGCTTTTTCATCTTTTTCCTTTGCAGTTTCTTCAAGCACATAATGGGAAAAGTCAGTTGAAGCTATTATGACCATATCTTTTTCATCACGCAATTTTCCCAACCTTTCACCCACTCTTTTTGCGGTTTTCAAGTCCTGTTTATTGAAACAGATAGAAACTGCTTTAAAAGAGTTAGAAAAATACTGCAAGAAAGGCATCTGGACTTCGATAGAATGCTCCCTAGAATGTGCTATATCGTCTTTTTTTATCAAGTCATCAGATAAAGCATCGACTATCTCTTGGTCTGTTTCCACTACACCTAATGGGGTTTTATAATCTTCCTCTGCTAAAGCGATCCCTGCACCTATGCCTTGATGATTTGGTCCTAAAATCACAATAGTTTCGGGTATACCATCTTCTACGAGGGCTTTGTAAGAATGACTGGCCACAGGACCTGAATAAAAGTATCCTGCATGTGGACAAACTAGTCCTTTTATATCTCTATTATTTCCTTCTTTTGAAGGTATAGATTTGGGTCCGAGCTCATGAGTAAAACATTCTTCGATCTTTTTTTTGAGTTGTTTTTCTTTTCTAGGATAAAACTGTCCGGCGACTGCAGGTTCTCTAACCATATATCATCCACCAATATCAAATTATGACTAAGTGTACTTAAATCTATCGTGGGAAAAAACTAAATCTTTAATTACCGAATCTTAGACCATGTTGACTATAGATGGATCATATGGCGAAGGCGGTGGTCAGATATTGAGAACTACTCTAGCACTGTCGATGATAAACGGTATGAAGGTAAAAGTGGAAAATATAAGGGCAAATAGACCCAATCCCGGTCTTTCATATCAACATCTGATGGCGGTCAAGGCTTCTTCTGAGATTTGTGATGCCGAAACAGAAGGTGTTAAAAAGGGATCGGATCAGATCATATTCGATCCAGGGGAGTTAAAGGGTGGAACCTATAAATTTGATATAGGAACTGCAGGAAGCGTGACTCTCCTTTTACAAGCTATAATACCTCCAGCATTATCTGCACAAAATAAAGTGACATTAAAAGTCAGCGGTGGTACAGACGTTAAATGGTCTCCACCATATGACTATTTCGAGAATGTGTTTTTGGAATTGGTCAGGAGTATGAACGGTAAAATAGATACAGAATTGATAAAAAGGGGACATTATCCCAAAGGTGGAGGAGAAATCAAAGTAGATATAGAACCTTCAGATCTTAAAAAGCTCGCCTTTCAAGATGAAGGCAACAATATTTCAAAAGTCGAAGGCAGGGCTTTCGTCACTGATCTTCCAGATCATATAGCAGAGAGAATGAAAAAGGAGGCTTTAAAAGAGTTCCTTGAAATAGATACAGATATATCTATAAGCAAATATAACTCACCAAGTCCAGGGACAGGGATCGTGCTTTGGACAAGAGGAAATAGGGTCCTTGGCAAAGGGAGACTCGGCGAAAAAGGAGTACCTGCAGAAAAAGTGGGAAAAAAGACTGCGGAGGAACTAAAAGAAGAGATAGTATCCGATGTTGATCTAGACACAAATGCTGCGGACCAGATCATCCCTTTTTTGCCTATCTGTGAGGGCTCTGGTATTTTTACTACTAGGAAGATCACAGATCACCTAAAAACTAATATCTGGGTCACAAATAAATTTCATGAAGATGATATCGAATTGATCGAAAAGGATGATAGAGTAGTGATAAAATATTGATTATGATGAGTGATAATATGGATAGACCCAAAGTTCACGTTAATGTGGCTATGTCAGCAGATGGGAAAATAGCCCTTCCTAAGAGAGAAGAAGTGAAGATTTCCGGTGAAGAAGATTTTGAGAGAGTACATAAACTCAGGAATGAAGTAGATGCGATAATAGTGGGTATCGGGACCGTACTGGCTGATGATCCAAAATTGACAGTAAAAGATAGATATATTGAAAGCCACCCTAATCATCCGCTGAAGGTGATCCTAGATTCTAAAAATAGGACTCCAAAAGACGCTCAGCTTTTTGATAAAGGTGAATGGTTGATAGCTACCGCTACTGATAAAGCATCTGGTGAAGGAAGGATCAAATGCGGTGATGGTAAAGTAGATATCGAAATCCTTCTTGATCATTTGGATAGTAGAGGGATCGAAAAGGTTCTAGTTGAAGGTGGAGGAGAAGTTATCAATTCTTTTTTTGAGACGGGTGCTGTAGATGTTTACACCGTTTTTGTAGGAAGTCTAATCATAGGAGGAAGAGAAGCTCCAACACCGGTCGATGGAGAAGGAGCCTTAGGCGAGGAAGAGATAATTGATCTTGAATTGATAGATTCTGAACGTCTAGATGATGGCCTACTTCTGAGATATGAGGTGAGAAACATAAATGACTAAATTTTTAGTGGATCGGATGTTGGGTCAAACCGCTAAATGGTTGCGGTTAGTCGGTATTGACGCAAAATATGCCCCAGAGTGTGACGACGACAAACTTTTAGAAATGGCGGAAGAAGAAGACCGCATCTTGATAACTAGAGATAAGGATCTGAAGAAAAAAGAAAGGGTGTTGATGGTGGAAAAGGCCCCTCCTGAAACGATTGTCAAAAAAGTGATAGAAGAATATTCTATCGAAGTTGATCCTCTTAGTAGGTGTTCAAAATGCAATCATATAGTGGAAGAAATAGATAAAGACAGAGCGAAAAATGAAGTTCCCACTAAAGTATATGAAAATAATGATGTATATTGGTATTGTTCAAAATGTGATCAGTATTATTGGAGAGGTAGTCACTGGGACAAAATAATGAATAAAATAGACAAAATACTTGAGTAAAAATATGCCAGAGTACATCAAATCGCTCGAAATCACGATTATAGATCCATTATGAGTTGGGGCTTCATCCCGAAAAGTTTTAATTAGATTTTTATCTAATTATAAATCGGATGG
>CAZRSB010000077.1:0-7038 GCA_964602715.1 uncultured Thermoplasmata archaeon
AAAATTGATAGAAAATAGTAGACTGTCTGGCTATTTAAATACGAAACGGGATTGATTTATATTCTCTTCAATCGTTCTATATTATATTGTTCTCAAAGATTTCTCTTTAATATACAGAATCCCCCTTATTCTCTTTTTTGGAACTCTATTATTAGGAGGTTTAGGAGGTATACTCCAAGGATTTGAAAAAAATATTGATTAATTCCAGGTTCAATAGAAAATACTAACCATATTAATGATACAAAGGGAAAGTCACTAAAATTATTTCAAAATTTCTCAAGGAATTCCTCAATAACCTCTATATCGTCATCATTTAAGTCATATAACTCATATACAATTTCATTGATTTCTTCCTCTAATTTTTCTATATTAGGCATTTCCTCTAATTTTTCTCTGTCTTCCTCATATTGTTTTAAAATATTTTTTACGACCTTATTTGACTTGGGAACAAGTATTTCGACTAAACTATTCTTTTTTAGATTCAAACCATCTAGTGATTTTTTCAGAAATTCAGCCTTGTCTTCAGTTTCTGTTTTAAATAATTCTATTATCTTTCTTTTTCCAATCACTATTTGATATTCATCCTCTGTAGATTTTTGAATTTTTGGGGTGATATCTCGTCTCCTTACATCAGAACTGTATTTTTTAGAAACCAACTCTGCTGTATTTGGATAATAACCTTGAGGGAATAATGATATTTTCTTTTTCAGTTCTTTTAAGCCATTTATTATTTTTAAGTCAATTTCTTCTTTCTCTTTAAGTCTTATAGGAAGATACTTTAAAAATCGATCTTCGAATTTATAGGTCGAGCCTCTGTGAACGACCCCACATTCTTTTATATAAAAGTTTGTAATATCTGAATTTATAATAGATAGGATGATGTCTGAATATTTTTTATATTCTTCTTTAATCTGAAGACCATAGATATCGGGACCAAAAACATATGAGCTCTCTTTATCTATTGAGGCAGAACTAGTTTGTGAAAAACCATTAACCATTATTTTCGTTTTTTCATATTTTTGTAAGCTCCTAGGTGCAGAATACTCAAACCATTGTTTATTTTTAGATAAACTTCTTCTAGATTCTAGTTTTTCCTTAAATTCTGAAAGGTATTCATAGGTTTTCGGATACTCTTTCTTAAAAGCAGAGCCATCAATTGGTTTTCCTGACTCATAGGGAAATATCACAATTTGACCTTGGTCTTCTGGCTGCCATTTTCCTGCATCATCGATATAAGGTTTAGTTTTATCTTTTTCTATTTCATATATCTCTCCATTTTTTTCTGATTGGATTTTAATATTTTCTCCTAATTCTGCTTTTTTATTAGCAGTAAAGATTTTTTTTGCTCCTGTACTTAACCCTTCAAATAAAGCACTGTCCGTTTTAGAAGATGATGATACATCAATTAAGCTATGGTCTGATTTAATTTTATTCAGTATTTCTTTTTCTTCATCAGGAGTGAATATCCATGGCTTACTCTCTAATTCATCAATGGGGTACAAAAAACAATCAAAATATTCTTCTTTAATATGACTTAAATCATCTGAAAGAGCGTCTAATTTGTTTCTTAATTTTTCTAGTATTCTCTTTTCATCTCTTTGAAAGTCATATTGAGAATAAAACCTAGCAACTTTTATTTTTTCTACATTTTTCTTACTTTGTAAAATTTCAATAGCAGGATAATTTACCGCATCTTCAAATATATTAGAATCTTTAAAGTCTATGTACTCTAATAGAGATGCTTTCTTTAATATTATATTTCTGATTTGTCTGCCATAATTGACTTTCGCAAATCGATTAGGAGTGATATAACCTAATAACCCTTCATCTAACCATGAGATGCCTCTTTCCAAGAATGGTAAATAAATATCATAATTTCCTTGAGTACTTTGATAATCATTCTCCAAATTTTCTTTTTGTTGGTCACCCAAAGTCTGAATTTCCACATACGGTGGATTCCCAACCACATAGTCATATTTCTGCTCATTTTTTAGCAATGCTGCCAAGAAAATATCCTCGATAGACTTTATCAACCTTCCATCGTCAAATTCCGTCTGTAACTCATATATCTTCTCTATCAATTCATTACCAAAAGTTCTAAAGAAACTAGATATCTGGCTCCAATCTTTATCAGAAAGATAATGTTTCTTCAGAATTGCCTCAAATCTTTCTTCATCAAATTCTGGAATTTCACCATCATCCATATCCTCTGCCTGCTTTTTAACAACATCAAAAAGGCCCTGCAGAGCCCCGAAATATTCTTCGTTGTTATAAATATCTGTATTCCTTAAAACGGTCTCAGAATGAGGCATCAAAAAGCTCTCTTCAAAAAACTCACCTTCTTCTCCTTCAACCGGTAACTGTACTTTCATCGAGAATCTCTTACCATTCTCGAAATCTTTCAGAGTTATATCTCCCGTCTCACTTTCATCCACGAGAGAATCCGTCCTGAATATAGGTACCCTTTTCAATACAAACCTTGGATCATCCTCGATAGCCCTCTTGTAATATGGAAGGAGAACGAGCATGAACTGTATCTGGGCCATTATGGTAGCGAAAGGATGTATGTCGAATCCTACTATCCTGTAGTTATTACATAGATTGTCGAGAACCCAATCCCATCCTTTGTCTTCAGCAACATCTTCTGAAGCTTCTAAATACCTTTTCAATGCAGTCACTAGAAATGTTCCGGAACCACACGCAGGATCTAACAACCGTTTATCCAAAACCTTCCTACCTTCGTAATCAACAGAATCTAAAATGTAATCTACGACTTCTTGTGGTGTATAAAATTCTCCTAACGCCTTTCTAGTGTCTTTGTCAAAGTACCTTTGATACAGAATACCTAATGGATCTCCTTTTATTTCTGAAAAGTCAAATTTGCAGAAAGTCAGCAATATCTTTCTGATCTTCTCTCCAAATTCGTCCATCGCATAGGTCAGTTCTTCATCAGACAATTTGAAAAAGTCTCTAAAACTTCGACCTTCATAAGGTTCGGTCCACCAGTAAAATATGTCTTCCTCAAATACGGAGGAAACAAGTTTATCACGCATGTCAGAGACCAGATCTTGGGTTATCTTAGCCCAGGAAGCTCTAGGTATATCGCCTCTAAAGGACGCTCTTTCGATCTCAGTTTCTATAAAGCCTACGAATTTGATATCCGCAAATTCATAGTCCTCAGCTGATTTAGCTAAAATCAATCTAGTGAACAAAGCATAAGTGGTCTCTAAACAAAACATGAATTTATACAAATCTTCTTGTTTATCGCTTAAACCACATTCTTCCATTATCGGTTTCCAATTTTTAGGGACCTTATCGGGTTTCTTCGCATAAGACATCTTCCAGAAGTCATAAGCACTTTTCAAAAAGCCAAATTCGCCTTTGCTTTCCATCTCATTAAACAAGTCGATTGTATATCTCAATAGATCTCCAAAAGCAGAATCTTTCTTCAGTTTGAAGTTTTCAAAAAAGTGTTCTCTCGAGGCTTCGTCCTTTAGATTTAATTTTTCTTGAGGATCTTCAAATTCCTTCAAATAGTCAGCTACAACTCCGATCTGTGTGAGATCATATTCCGGTTTTTTGATATTCTGGACTATCGTAGAAACCTTTTTCCTCTCTAAATCCAAAACATTTTTTCCAAATTTTTTGTCGTAGTTATTCCGTATCCTTTCGTAAAAATACAATTCAAATCCATTGTAAAGAAGACCGTATTTAGCTTTCAACGGCTTCATGTATCTATTCCAAAGCTGATCAAAGTGTTCTACTAAATTCCGAACCGTTGGTTTTTTGAACTCGATAACAGCTCTCACATTTCCATAATCGTCAGTAACATGGATATCTGTCCTCTTCTGGTCTTTAACAGTCTCTTCAACATGAATATCATCTTCATCATAACCTAACTTCTCTAAAATACCAGATTTGTGAAAATATCTCATCAGCTTTTTTTCACTGATGTCTTTATTTTCTTTACACTTTTCATGTATCTCCATTAATTTTTCTAAGATGATATCTGGTTCGGGGATTGTCAACACCTGGTAGGCATAATAATGATCCTAAATAAATTCTTTTGGTTATTTTCCTCAGAAAGATCAAAAATCAATTTTTTTTTTTTGATTGATATTTAATATAAAATTGGCTTTTATCAGTAATTTAAATAACCGAACATTTCAATCATAATACAATTACTCAGATATCTAATAATTCGTGATTAAACTTTATAATAAATCTAAATTTGTTAGGGAACCTTTTATCTATGATATTTCTAACATGACCTAGTTTGTCTCCACTTTCATTTCTCTTGCTAAGATTATCAGTAGTACTTATCTCATGAAGATAAATCTTTGGTTTTGTATTTATTCCTCTATATTCTATTGAAATTATGTCTATTTCTCTTAATTTGTTTCCATCATCTTCTAAAACGTTCAAAGAAGGATATGTCCAAAATTTATTAGAACAGTTTTTATTATTTAATATGACGTTCAAATATCCTTTAAATTCTTTTAATATGGCTTTATTGGAACCACGAGGAGATTTAGTTTGAAGATACTCTAGTAATCCTTTTAGGAATTTGGCTTTAATTTTTTCTGGCGATTTAATAATTAAATCTAGGAATAATTCCTTTAATATATTGCTCAGGGCTTCCTCGTTATAGATACCTGGTTTTTCATGCATATCTTTAAGAAATTGAAATCTAATTTTATTTTCTTCAGTGAAAGAATCAAATAATTTCTCAATTTCTACGTTACTCGTAACATATTCCTCTATCCGATTTTTTACATATTCATATCTCTCATAATTAACTTCGGTTTCATAACCCATTAAAAATTCAGTAAGCTGAGTTTTTTCAGATCTCTCTTCTATAGAAAATGAATTTTCAACATCCTTTATGGCTCGTAATATTCGTTTTGGATCTTCGTTATCAGTATGCCAAAAAATGTTAATTTGATATTGATACTTATCAATAAAAGCAGGATATTCAGAATCAAATAAATTACCAAAATCATCGTTACCGGGAGGACTTATCATATCAGCTGTAACAAAATATCCCTCTTCCTCATAGTAATCTAAAAAATCTTTTCCTACTTTATGTGCAATATCCTTTTCCACTTTAATCGGATTTTTTCTTTCAGAAGAGTAATTATCTCTATAAATCAATTCTATATCATCATTTTTCAATGATCTACTTAACTCATTAAATTTGTACTGATTATATCCTATTTCAAATCCGAACTCATTAACCTCTTTAATTAACTCATTATCATTCATTTGAAATAAATTATTTAAGGTTAAATCCTCTTCTAAAATGAGTTTTGCTATTTTTCTCGCTAATAGATTTTCTAAGGCCATTACCTTGTGGTCAAAATATATTTTTCTCCTCAAAATATCATGATATGAATCTAATAAACTTGTTTCTTTAGGTGCTACAACACCTTCATCTTTTGAGATAGAAATGTTATTGATAAATGGTATTAAATTAATATTTAAATTAAACAGATTTATATAATAAGCATCCCTCATAACAAAATCTATTCTATCTAAAAACATAAGAACTTTGTATCCAGCGTGCTCTTTATCTATAATATATCTTAAAACTACTTCTTTTCTCCCTTCAGGTATTTCATCATTTTCTAATATTTTTTTTCCTTCAAACCATTTATGTAATTCAAAATAATTAGAGGTTTTAAGAAACTTCTTTAGAGAATTTTTTTTATTTCTAGACATATCCAAATAATTAGTGATTTCTTTAATTATTTTATCTATTTGATTTTTTATTGTATCATCATATCGATCTAAATTATATGCCCAACAAATAGCTGATTCGGTAGCATAAGTATAGGGAAGATGCCCAATACCATGAAGTATAGCTGCTAGTTTGAGGTTTTTAGATTGTAAATCAGCTCTATTTAATTGAGATTTAGCTTCTTTCTCTAATAAATCTACTAAATAATAAAGCCCAAGTGTATGCTCAAATTTTGAATGTTTCGATAACGAATAAATTTCTCTAATCCCACCAAGATGGTTTATCTTTTTTAATCTAGATATCTCATCTCTAATGGATTTGTTGTTTATTATATTAAATGTAGACTCATCTATCCTAATATAATCATAGAGAGGGTCAATATGAGATCTTTCCATTTTCAAATACCCATAATGATTATATCATAAATATTAATATAATTTTTTGTTTTGATGTTTTCTAAAATCTTTATCAAAAATCAGTTAATTTAAAGTTTCCTTCTTTTATTTTTTTTTGACAAAAATGACAAAGACTAACTACAATACGAGGATAAAATGATTAATATTTTTTTAAATATAACTCGTACCTCAGCTCCCCAGGACCTTTTACAACAACCTCCGTCTTATCTTTCTCCTCCACATCCTCGATCACTTTTCTCAAAGAATCAAAATTCTCAGGGAGATATCTTTCTTTTTGCACTATCATCAGAACAAAAGTCCTCTTCAGATAACTGGTTGCGTCTTGGTACTTACTTATCTGATGAGGTAATTTATCTCTACTACCACTACCAGCGAACTTAGCCTCTATCAAATAATTCCTGTTTTTGGAGCTGTGACTGACAAATATATCGGCTTGATACCTTCCTAAACTTTTCTCGACTTCCACTTCATATGGCGTGTTCTTCAACTCATATCTTAAACCTTGACAGACTTCTGAACAGATCCATTTCTCCCTAACACTCTTAGATTTCTTATGACCCGCATTTTTAGAGATCCGTATCTCTTCCAATACGTTCCTGATCTTAGTAGTGATCTGTTTAGGTGTAGAATCTGACAATTCTTCTCTCAAAAACTGCATCAATTCGTGATATGAGACCTCATTTTTCTCGATAGACCGTTTCAAAGAATCCCTTATCGAGCCTACGAAGGAATTCTTTCCGTCCTGTTCCGAATAAGAGTTCACTTTCGGACAAAACTCTCTTCTTACCGCTCTCAATTCCTTAACACTCAATGCGTTCAACATCTGACGTAAAGGCCCTGCCCTAGGCATCGGATGTTAAACTAAAAGAGGTAATATAAATC
>CAZRSB010000078.1:0-6917 GCA_964602715.1 uncultured Thermoplasmata archaeon
TCTTATCTCAACAATGCTCAGGAAAATTGTAATCTCGATTTTTTCTACACCCTAATAGTTTATCTAGGGGCTATTTTGAGAAACTTACGGCTCAACTAGACCCTGATATGATACACATCCATGGTATATCGTTGAAAAACGTCCCTCAAATCGATGTTGCCTTAAGAAGTGAAAAACCCTTTGTTTTGACATTGCATGCCTTAAGTATACCAGGGTCAAATGATGATTTTTCTCTATCTACTTCAGTAAGTAAAATGAAGATAAGACTACTAGAATATCTTAATAGAAAAAATATTAGGATAAGTGTAGTTGGTTCTAAAATGAAGGAAAATTTATGTAGGTATGCTGATATAAAAAATCAAAACATGATCGAAGTTATCCCTCATGGTGTGGATCTTTCTCGTTTTTCGTTAAATAGATCTAAAAACTCATTAAGAGAAAAATATGGTATAGATGAAAGTAAAACGGTTTTTTTGAGTGCAGGAAGTTTACAGAAAAGAAAAAACTATAGCATAGCTATAAAAGCAATCAATAAACTTCCCTCTGAAATCCAAAACAATATTTTATACCTGATAGCAGGTGAAGGGGAGGAAGAAGAAAATTTAAAAAGACTTATACAAAATAATAATATGGATGAACAAATAAAATTATTAGGTTATATACCTGCTGATGATATTGTAGAATATTTTAAATTAGCTGACGGGATTATTTTATGTAGTAAGTCTGAGGGATGTTCGAGACCTATGCTTGAAGGTTATGCTTCTGGTACTCCAATAATTATTTTTGAAGATTTAGAGGGTATGGAGGATTTATATAATCCAGAAGCTATGCAATTAATTGAGAATAGAACTGTTGAAGATTTCGCAGATGCTATATCAAAATTTATAGAAAAAGATTGGGATGAAGAAACTATAAAGAACTATGCAGAAAATTTTTCATGGGATAAATCAGTAGAGAAATACGAAAAGTTATATGAGAAAGCAATAAAAGACAATAGGAAAAGTAAAAATGAGGAATCATTAGTTCAAAAAATGATAAATGATGATCTAAATTTATAAATTCCAATTTATCCTATGTCGTTAACCTCTTCTATTATCTAATATTTTCCTTAAGCATCCTTTCCAGTTCATCAAAATTTTCTGGAATGAAAACACCTATCTTCTCGAACATATCTTCTAAAGAAATGTGAAAATCAAACAACCTGACAAGACTGATGACCTTCGTTTCTTTATAGAATAATTTTGCGGTTAATAGAGATGTTGATTTGGTCCCGATTACACTTTTTGGAGGTTTATCCATAAGATAAAGAAAAATCACCTCCATGGGTACAGATTGAGGAAGCACCCTATCTGGATCGATTATATCATCAAGATAATGATTCTCTTCCCTTGGATGATACTTGATCAGTATGTTCGTTTTGCTTTCCATCAATTGTTTTATTCTTTTTCTATATATACTCAAAAGTTCGTTATTGATCAAAAAGTCGGAATGAGGTAATACTAAAATAGTCAGATTAGTTTTTTTAGGAATTTTTACATCCAATTGATCCAATATTTCTTCGGGTAATCCAGTTTTATTCAATTCAACAATCCATTCCCGTTCGATTCGATTAATAGTTTTCTGCTTTAGCTCCGGACGGACATATTCAGGACGTAGGAGCATCAATCGACCAATGTACTTATATTGTCCATGATGTTCTAAAACTTCGAACTCTCTGCCAAATGCTATTTTGTTGACAAAAGATGGATATTTGAAATCACCCAATGACTCTTGTTTGTAGGGTGCTATTCCGTCTTCTATATAAATGTTAGACCCGCCATTCCTATGATTCAAGCAAGCCATGTACTGGATAACAGGATTAGCATCTGTAGATAGATATAGATTATCGATCACGCCTCCAGAATAACGTTTTTTAAGATTTATGGTTTCTTTTCTGAATAGATATATTAATTCAAGCTCTTTAAGAATAAATGTATTTTGAAATCTCATCTCATATTGGCCGTGGTACGTTTCGATACTATCAAATGGATTTGAATCCCATTTTTTAATTCCATTTATGAATTCACCTACATTAGGAAAATTTCTAGAAACCAATAATTCTTTCTCGATTGAGTCGTCTTGAGCCAAAGCTATTGCACAGGATAGCGTAACATGATATGGAGTGAGACACATATATACATCTTTCATTTGATATCCGCCAATTTCAGATTTTGTAATAGTTATACTTAACCCCTTTAAATAATATTTTCTTAAGATTAAGATTCACCAAATAATTTTTTGGTTTTATTATGATATTAACAATATAACAGAAACAACTAACTCCTCATTCTTATTTCGATATAAATCCACAAATTCCCCCTCTAGAGAAAAACTTTGTTTTCAGGATAATATTCCCTATTTTTCAAGATGTTTTGGACCTCTAACCTAAACTATCCATTCTAGATCAGAGATACCCACACAGTTAGTAAGCTTTTTTACAGACAATACAACCAATATCCAAAAACTGATATACTTAGAAAGGTGTTTAATTCAACAGCTGAAATCCATGGATATCTCTGTAATAATTACGTCATATAAAGATGAGAAAATAAATTCGTCTATAGAAAGTTTGTTAAAGCAGGATAAAGAACCTAGACAGATTATCATTGTTGAAAGTTCTAATGAGGATTTTTACAAAGATCTTTTAGAAAAATGGAGTGATGAGGATTTAGTGAATTTTGTAAGAACACCTGCAGGAGCTTCAGTTGCTGAAGCTAGAAACTATGCATTAGAAGAGGTGAAAGGCGACATAGTATGTTTCCTGGACACCGATGAGATAGCTCCACCACATTGGCTAAAAAGGATCACCGAACCTATCGAAAAGAAAGAGGCGGATTTTACTGGGGGACCTACAAAGAACATAGGAGATTATAAGTACAGAGATTACTTTCAAAAGAAGGAGGACCATTTTTACAGATATGTAGTTTCTAAAAATCCAGAAACCATACCGATGGGTAATTCTGCGTGGAAAAGAGAGATATTCGAGGAATTGGAGGGATTCGACAATAGATTGGGATTTTCAGGGGAGGACTGGGATATAAACATAAGAGCGGTCAAATCTGGTTTTGAAGGAAAGTTCGTTCCAAAAGCCTGGGTATATCACGATCAATCTTCACTGGACAACGCTATAAAGATAATCAAGAAAAAGTACAAGTATAACGTTGGCGGAGCGATGGCGCAGTTGAAAAACGATTGGATGGGGGAAAGAGCTTCGCGAAAAGGAAGGATACCTTTATCTAAAAAATATTTTCACTGGCTCGAGTTGATCGATCCGATGATCAAACCTCTAGCACTCATAAAAGCTTACAGGAAATGTAAAAAGAGCAATATATTATGATAAAAAAACTGGTTATCCTTGGATTGGATGGAGTCCCCTGGCGCATCTTAGACAAGATGATCGAAGAAGAAATAAACTGAAAGGATCAAAAGAAAAAGGGATCTAGAGGGAATCAAAACAATCATCCCTCTCTTAACACCTTCTGACTGGAATTCTGTCTGAACTAGTATCAATCCAGCTAGATGGGGGGTGTCAAAAATCAATCAATCTTCGTAGTTTCTTTTCTGTTCTTGAGACGACTCTATCTATTGAGTCATTATTTTTTACAGTTACGAGTGAAGTAGAAGTGTAAGATTTGAGGAAATCATTGATTTTAAAATATCTATCACGCATTTCGTCCATCTTATTCTTCTCTGATATGTGTACACGACCTCTTTCTTTTTGTCTAGATATACATAAATCACTAGGAGCATCGATATGGATGACTGTACGGGGTATTGGTATAATCTGAAAATATTCTTCTATAGAACAAACTTGGCTATAGATTATAGATCTCGCTTTCATACAGAAACCTTCATCTAAAATAAAATGTTCATCCGCTTTTTTTGCTAATATACCTAGTTGATATCTTATTGCTGTATGTTTTAGGTTGCCAAATTTCAGACCGGTAAAAAGTTCATCTTTTTCGTCTGATTTTGACTTTCTAACTTTCGATAATATTTTCGAAAACTCAGGATGTTCAGTAATAAATTTAGTAAATGCCGCATCCTCGAAACGGTACTTGTGGGGTTCCCAGTAAAAAAGAGATTGAAAAATCGATGGAATGATATGGTGTATACAACTGACTTCAAATCCAATTTCGCTTAAAAAAATCCGGCTTATAGACTCCCTAGCTCTTCCCCCAAAGAGGTGTTCATTAGAAATAAGCTTCGAATGAATAGCTGATTTTCCAGACCCATAGGGGCCCATTATCTCTATATAAGTCATTTTTTTCTCGTCATAGCCTGTTACACAACTGCAATATGATTACATGAATAAAAATGTTTTGTTTTAGAAGTAGGGGTAGGCCAGACCAAAGCTTTTTTGGTCTGGCTTCATTCCCTATCTATGACAAAAACAACCACTTCAAAAGAGAAAGAACTGCGCAATAAAGTTTTGCATTTTGTGAAGAAGACAAAAGACGATGGATACCCGAAACATCCGGAAAAGCCTAGTCTATGGACATACAAAAAACTGCACGATAAAACTGGATACTCAGAACCTTATCTCAGATCAGTAGTGGGAGATATATTGATTTCATCTGTCAATCAGAGAAGACGGTACGTTATTTGGAAAGGACATTTTGAGAACCTTGCTGATAGATATGGATTCATCGATGTAGATGGGATAATCTTCCATGAAAAAGATGATACAAAATCTGTATTGAGACATCTAGCCAAGAAAAAAGATGCCGGTATCTTGCCAGAAGAGGCTGAAAAGCATCTTGGCCGAGACTGCTACCGACCATTGAAGGAATTAGCTGAAGAAGAACTGCTCGTCAGAAAAAAGGTACACGGAAAACTCGTATACTTACATCCATCAAGAGAAGACATCCAGAAAAAGAATAGGATATGTAATAAACGATTGAAACCAAAGGTGTCAGAAGAAACCTCTTCTGATGAGATCATACCGATAGAAGATGTCACTAAAACTCTAGCTGACCTGCAATTACCCGATTCTCTGGGCAACGATGATGAAACTTTATCCGCTCTTTGCATAGGTCTGGTAAAGAAATTCAAAGCCGCTGATTATCGGGAATTACAGACCATGATAAAACTAGATTCTCGTGTACAAGGAGCCTGTTTGATAGAGGATGGTGAAATACCCAGCTACAGCACGCTCTGCCGCTACATCAACGACTTGGACACAAAAGGACTGTTGGATCTCTTCAGTAAACTCGTTGAAATGCTGTACGATGAAGATATCGTTGACGGCGATTATCTGGTCGTCGATTCAACCCATATCTTTGCATGGGCCAACACCCGCAAAAACATCGAAAACGGCGAAGTCGAACAAGCGTACTGGTCATATCATGAAGACACCTTTTACGGATACAAACTTCATCTGGTCGTTGATGCTCAGGCTGAATTACCGCTCGCTTTGTTTTTGACACCAGGAAACGAGGCTGACTCGACCATGTATGTTCCACTTGTCCAAAAAGTAAAAACATACGACTTTGAAGAGATAAAAGCTGTCTACGCTGATGCCGGATACGATTCCAAAGATCTTCGTGAAGCGACCATCGAAGAACTATCAGCGAGTCTCTATACGGTTCTGAATCCAAGACGAGATGAAGTAAAAAAGTCGATAAAAGAGGAGATCAAAGAAGCTTTCAAAGAACATGGTGAAGACATCGAATGTGTCAAAGATGTGCTTGAACGTATACCTCAAAAGCTTCTCACCGCTTTTGGGATGGATCCTGGTAGTGATAAGGAGAGCAGTATCTTGGGAGCGATACGGGAAAGGTTGAACCGACCTTTCCGATCTTCTGTAGAAAGGGTGATCGGTCGATTGAAAAATGTGATGAACATAGAAAATCCTAAAACACAGGATTTTGAAAATATCTGGAGAAATATGCTAATCTCTTTTATCGGGATGAATTTGACAGCATTGACCGCAAAAGAGATCGGTATGGAGGAAAAGAAACTCAGCTTGAGTTCCGTCTACTAAGATCCTTCTCTAAAAAGCGGACGAACTACGATCGATCAGTTTGGACGCTCTCCTAAGAAACGATAATCCACAAAACTATAGTGTTTTATCACCTCAAAAGTGAGATAAGAGATATTTTACGAAGAATTATCCCTCTTTTGAGAGTTCTCTATATGCTATTTTCTCTCGGTTAGAATCAAAGTGCAGCGTGTAACAAGCTATCGTCAATAAGTAAACATGCTTTTTGGTCCCATTAGGATTTTTCTGGATCAATTCTTTTTGCTTGATCGCCACACCTACTTCATCAAATATTTCGATAAGGTCATCCTCATCGTATTTTTTCACATTTGGTTTTCCTAATTTTATTTTTTTAAATATCTGGGCTCCCACAAAAAGTGCCAATTCTCTCACATTGTCACATTTATTTAAAGAGTAAGTCCATAGGGTAATAATCATATATTTTGGATCAAATTCTAATAATCGAGACATAGCCTTTTTAAGATCTTCTAGCTCGACTAGATTTAAAAATCTCACGCATACTATTATATCCGGATTAAAATCATCAAGATCTAATTGGAATATATCTCCCTTTCTTAAGGTTATATTATTTTCGTTTTTTAATTTTTTTCTAGCCTGTTCAAGCATATCCTCAGATACGTCGATTCCTAAGACTTTAACTGGTAAGTCTTTATAAATCTCAAAAAATCGTCCAGTACCTACAGGAATATCCAATATGCGGTTAACATCCTTGTTAACAATATCTCGGAGTATATCATCTACTGCCCTATTTCCTCTCACCCATCCTACCTGCAACCTCCTATTTTCATAACTAGAAGCAGTAGAACCTTTATATTTTTGTTTTATAGTGTTAGACATAACTAATATGTTATTTTTGAATAGAACTTTTTAATCC
>CAZRSB010000079.1:0-6844 GCA_964602715.1 uncultured Thermoplasmata archaeon
TAGTCAAAATATAATCTCCCTAAGCCTCTATCCCGAAAGTAATAAAAAGTCTCGAAAGTGTGAAAAAAAGAAAAAAAGTTGTTCTAATAAGGTTCTTCAAGTATTTCTGTTCCTGCTAGAAAATCGGCTTTTTCCTCCTTATCGTCGGTTCTCAAGAAAGTCTCCGAGTCGACCTCTATCCTTTTTACCTGATCTCCTACGTCGTAATCATAAGGGGTATTTTGGCCCTTTACTAAAGTATAGTAAGTCTTACCTCTTTCCATTTTTTTAAGTAGTTGGGCTCTAGTTTCTTCGTATGGATATCCCACACCGTATTTATCTTTTCTTTTGTGGGCTAATACTTTTTTTACTTTGTTGTCTGACGGCTTGTAGCTCACTGCCGAGATTAGGTAGTCTATATCCTCTATCATCTCTTCTCTAGCCTGGAAATGAGGTTCCAGGCTTATCAATGTTTCCTATCACTTCTCATAGGGCTTCTTCTATCTCGTACATCTCTTCTTCTATCCTTTCTAAGACTTCTTCTTCTTCGCCAAAGTCTATGTCCGGTCTCTCTTCTTCGAATATTCTCAAAAAGTCGTGTGGTGTGTGCTGATGGATCGCGTTCTCAATTTTCGACTTGTAAAGCGATGCCAAAAAATGATGTTCTCTGACCAAATCTGCTAGAGATCTTCTACCCTCAGCCCATTCATCGAAGTTTTCCTGGCTGATCAGATTTACATATCTATGTAATTTTTCATCTTCGGGTATTTCGTCTGACATGGTATACTATCTTACATTTGATAGTATTTAGTATTTACTGTATGATAATAGTATGTTTTTGATCACAAAAACTTAATTGGGATTTTTTTATTTTAGATAACTTTAATAATCTGGCTTTCTCAAAAATATATCTTATATATTTTTTAGAATTATTTAATTTGTTTTTATTTTGTTTGATTATGATATTATGTCTTGTCAGACAAATGTCTTATGTGAAAACGGCTTTGAAAATGTTTAAAAAGAGAATATTGATCCGGCTCATCAAAATACACAGATCGATAGTAAAGTGGGCCCAGAGAGATTTGAACTCTCGACCTCCCGGTTATCAGCCGGACGCTATAACCAACCTAAGCCATGGGCCCATAGGGTTTCAACTTATGAGGAGGGGGTAAATAAAATTTTCTTACTATCTCTCTACTGGATTATACAGTCATCTTTCAATCCTTTCATGTCTTTTACCATGGTATCTTTCAGATTTGGATTGTAAAGTGCAGCTGCTGGATGATACATCGGGACGAGAGTTCTACCATCATATTCTAATTTCTCCCCATGTAAGCTTTTCATCCCCTTTTTTCCCGTCAAGGTTTCGGTAGCGTGATTCCCCAAGCTTACGATTATCTCAGGATCAATAAGATCGATCTGCTCTTCAAGAAAATGATTGCAGCTATCGATTTCATCTTTTCGTGGATCACGGTTATCTGGAGGACGACACTTCACGATATTTGTAATGAACACATCATCTCTGGAAAGATCAATATGATCCAAAAGTTCCTCTAAAAAATCACCTGCTCTTCCTACAAAAGGTCTCCCTTCTAAATCTTCATTTTTCCCAGGCGCCTCTCCGATCAAAATAATTTTACTTTTCCTGTATCCTTCGCCAGGAACTGCATCTTTCCTATTTTTGTGTAAACGGCAGTCTTTACAGCCTTTTATCCTCTCAGCTAAAACATCTAGATTATTTGCTAGTTTTATCTGCTCAGTAATCTTTACACCTCGACCTCTACATCAACATCTATGCCTTCTCTAATGCTTCCAGTTACAGTGCAGTATTCTTCAAAAATATCCACACATTTTTTCAATTTCTCTTTTTCTTCCTCATCAACTTCAGGTGAAATCGAAGCTTCCAATTTTGTAACTCTTAAATGCTTGTCTTTTCTTTCTATAGTGCCTTTTATTTTACCCTCCAATGAATCAGTTTGGACCCTTTTCTTTTCCAAACAAAAAAGTAGACTAGACATCAGACAGTTTAATGTTGAAGCGGCTAACAATCTACTCGGGCTAGGACCCGAAGGATCTCCTTCTCCCACTCCGACTTCATCCGTCAGAAGTTCACCCATCTCCTCCTTATCGAATGTTACATTGAACTCATAGTCCTCAATCCGTTCTATTTTTACCTCAAATTCATTTTTATCTTCACTCATTATAGACCAACACCCTTTCATATTTTTTGATTTTTTTCCTTCATTATTTTTTCTACTCTCTCTATGTAATCTTCCATATCTTCAGGTGGATGATATATTTCTTTCTCACTTTCATACATACACTTTAGACATTCGCCCACATCAAACAATGGAGTACTAAAGTATCTTTCACCGCCATCAGGAAGTAAAGTTACAACTCTACCTTCGTCCAACTCTGAAGCAACCTGTTGTGAAACATATACAGCAGCCCCAGAACTCATGCCCGCAAAGATGCCTTCATTTATCGCTAATTCTCTAGCAGTACAGAAAGCGTCTTCGTCTTCTATCGTCCTTATTTCGTCTAACTTTTCTCGTTCATAAATACTTGGAACCTTATCTACTTTCATATTTTTTAGTCCCTGTATATTGTAATCTTCAGTGGGCTCAACCCCAATTATTTTGATTTCAGGATCATGTTCCTTCAATCTTTTCGATATTCCCATAAGAGTCCCGGTTGTCCCCATCCCTGCGACAAAGTGAGTTAACTCACCATCTAAATCTTCTAAGATCTCTTCAGCCGTGTACTTGTAATGGGCCTTGGGATTCGCAGGGTTGCTGAATTGATCGGGTTTCCAAAATTTTTCTCTCTCTTTGGATAACTCTTCCGCTCGTTTGATAGCTCCATCCGTTCCTTCTTCTTCGGGAGTAAACTCGATCTCTGCTCCGAGCGCGGTAAGCATCCTCATCCTTTCAACACTCACACCTCGAGACATGGTTAGATGAAGATGATAATCCTTTACGGCACATACCATCGCTAAACCCAATCCTGTATTTCCACTAGTGGCCTCGACTATCACCGTATCTTCGTCGATGTTTCCATTCTTTTCAGCTTCTTCGATCATGGTCAAAGCTATCCTGTCTTTCACAGATCCCATAGGGTTTACCTTTTCTAATTTTGCAAAAATGGGAACCTTTGGATTAGGATTTATTTTGTTAATCCTCACAAGAGGTGTGTCACCAATCAATTCCAATATGTTTTCAGCGAGCATATATCCTCTTAAGATATAACTGTGTTTTAAGATTTAGGGTAGAAGTTAGAAGGATATGATAGATTTTATATACTTTAGTTCGTATTTGCATTTCGGTTTGAAACATTATGAATAGAGGATATGGATACGATCAGAGTTGGAGTGAACCTGGATCAATGGATCAAAAAACCAGACTTAACCATGCTTCAGTTCTGAGAAGAATAGGAGCATACATAATAGATGCTTTTATTGTCGGTTTAGTGATAGGGATCATAATGACTGTTCTGTTCATGGTAGGTTCTTTCACATTTCCCGAGTTCACAGATATCGATGACATAGGATTTATAGAGATATATCTAACAGGTTTCTTTTTAACTAGCCTTTTCGTGAGCGTGGGCATAACTCTTCTTTATTTCTCGTATTTTGAATCCAAAAGTGGAGGAGGGGCGACTCTTGCTAAAAAAATGCTGGACATAATGGTTGTCGATAGACATGGTGGAAAAGTTAGCTTCAGTACCTCCTTCTTAAGGAACCTAGCAAGATTGATCTGGTCTATTCCCGTTATCGGTTGGTTATTATTATTATTGGATGTTTTCTTGATAGCAGATGGTGATCAAAGAATAGGCGACAAATTAGCTAATACTTACGTGGTTAAAGAGGAATATGGAAGCATTTATAAAACCAAATATGGTACTCCTCAAGGCAAGGTCAGTGACCGAATACCTCAGCAGCATCGTCCACCTGAAGAAAAAAGATATCCTAGAGAAAGAAGAGAGACTCCTCCGCCACCACCACCCGATGAAGAAGAAAATAGCATTTGTTCTGACTGTAGAAGAAAGATGCGTTATATCGACAAATATGAAAGATGGTATTGCGATAACTGCAAAAAGTATGATTGAAAAGCTGAACGACGGATTTTTTACTTCCTCTCCGTATAGGTGATCTATATGTTTGATCTATTCCCCTACAGTGTACGTGAAAACCAAAGGAACATAATGGAAAGGATCACTGGTTGTTTGGAAAAAGGCAAATCCTTTGTTTATCAGGCCGGGACTGGATCCGGTAAAACTGTATGTGCTCTAACTCCAACGCTTTCTTATGCAAAAGAAAACGGAAAAAAAATTTTGTATCTTACCAGGACTAATAGTCAGCAGAGACAGGTCCTTTTAGAACTTAGACAGATAGGAGGGTTTTTTGGTCTAGGTCTTCAAGGTAGAAACAACACCTGTTTACTTGCCCAAGAAAATGAAGAGCTTAAAGAGGGTAATGCAGAAGAACTTTCAAAATACTGCAGTGATAGAAAAAAAGAAGTTAGAGATGCGATAAAAAATGATGAAGAACCGAATGCCTGTCCTTACTATGCCGGTTTATTAGAGTGTGATCTAGAAGAGATAAACTGGTGGTTTGAGGATAATAATCCCACAGTAGACGAAACTTTAAACTATTGTGAAAAGGAAAACATCTGCCCTTATGAGCTGACTAAAGCCCTGATACCAGATGCTGACCTCGTCACTGCTCCTTATATCTATTTTTTCCTCCCCTTCATAAGAAAACAATTGAAGGACTGGATGAACGTAGAGCTTTCGGACCTTATCGTGATCATAGACGAAGCACACAATCTACCTGATTACGCCCGAGAGCTATCATCATCGGAAGTTACTAAAAACACATTAGAAAGAGCTGAAAAAGAGAGCCATCGATTCAACGACCCAGAGATCAGTACAGATAAAAGTATTTCCAGTTTCTGTCGTTTATTTGAAAATATACTGCTGGATACGGTAGACGAATTCGCAGTGCAAGAAGATGGATTAATACCTCCAAGTGAGATAAGAACTGAACTGCTTCATTCGCTTGGGATGAACACGAATCAGTTGAAGGGAATAATAAAAGATTTAAAAGTTCAGGGAGAAATAGTACAGGAAAAAAGAAGAGAAGAAAAAAAACTCCCTCGATCATACATCAACTCTCTAGCTAATTTTCTAGCTTTCTGGTTCAAAATAGAGAGTGAAGATTACATCAAATTGGTGAATGCGGGAGAGAATCCAAGTTTGGAAGCCTACTGTTTAGATCCAAGTAACGTTACCAATATCTTAAACTCTTGTCATTCTAGTATACACCAATCCGCTACTTTAGAGCCTTTGGATGAATACAAGGATTCTATCGGACTGCCATATGATACTGAAACTGAAATATACCCAAGTCCCTTCCCAAGTGAAAATAAGGCCCTCTTTTATGTAGATGGTGTGTCAACAAGATACGAAGATCTTCAAAGAGATGAACAGATGATCGATGATCTAAGAAATATACTGGTCGATATTTTAAAAAACATCGAACGAAATACTATTGTATTTTTCCCAAGTTACAGGTTGATGAAAGAGATAACAGATCCATTTATCTTCGAGTTTGAAGATATCTACATGGAAAAAAAGGGGATGGATCAACCTGAGTTGATGGAAGTAGTAAATGACTTCAAAAAAGAAGGTGGTCTCTTATTTTCTGTTATAGGAGGTAGAGTAAGCGAAGGGATGGATTTTCCAGGAAAGCAGTTAGAGATAGCTGTAGTTGTAGGTATTCCCTATCCTAAACCTACTGCTAGACAAAAAGGTTTGAAACATTATTACGACATGAAATTCAACAAAGGATGGCAATATACTGTAAAAGCTCCTGCAGTACGTAAGATACTACAGGCGACCGGAAGACTCGTCAGAAGTGAAGACGACTTGGGAGTGTCAGTGATACTAGACGAAAGAGCCATTCACTTCAAAGAATATCTGGAAAATCTAAAACTTGTAGAAGAGCCAAGAGAAAATATCTTAGACTTTTTTGAAAATTGAATGAAAGTTTACAAACGAAGGTGTAGCGAAGTCTATATATATTGTTTTATCTTTATAAGCTGGCGAGCGGTAGAAAAGTTATGATTTCCGAAGAGATCAAACCTAGGTTGCTAGTGCTCGCGATCGTTGCGATGCTCGCGGTGACGATGGTAGTCGCCGGATGTCTGGAGGAAGAACAAGTAGAGATAGATGTGGAAGAAGGATATGATGAGATAAGTGTTACCGTTCCGCCTCCTCCGGAGGAAGAATCTAACATGAGAACATATTATGAAAATGAGTCGTACAGAGCTATGTCTACATCTTATGTTAATGGTGAAGAAGGATATTTAGAACTTGAAATCGCCCCTTGGAAATGGATTGGAGATGTAGAATCAGGATATTGGGTTGGAATAGAATTGGAAACAAAAGGTGAATTTCCTTCCGAATATAGTTTAGATGAACTAATATTAAAGGCGCAAGTGATAGAGAGTCCAGCTATTGAAGAAAATTATAATGACTGGCTTACTGCTTCTTGGGATTCAGAGGGATTAGATTTATGGGGATTCGAAAAAAATAACCCTGGTAGTGTAGGTGAAGAAAAGAGCTTCATCGGAGCCGATGTTGAGGATAATAACTTTTCCTCTAACGTTCGTTTAATTAATGAACATTCTTACAAAGGCAGTTTAGCCGAAGAACCGATAACTCTTGAGATCAAAGCGATTTTGCGTGGATTAGGAGAAGATGTAACAGCAACAACTAGAATCTCATTTACGCAGGAGGAGATGTGACATGAATTTAAAACGATCAATTACTATTTTGGTTATTGTTTTTCTAGTGCTATCTT
>CAZRSB010000080.1:0-6706 GCA_964602715.1 uncultured Thermoplasmata archaeon
ATTTTCTAAAAGAATATTTTTTCATCACTTTATGAATCTCTTCACATCTTTTGTCTAGATTTTCGCTGACTTCAGCAGCTTCAGATAATGTTTTTGCAGTGATTATATGTTCTTCAGTTCCTTTGATCTTCTTTTCATCTCCATCGATTTCAATATTCCTGTGCATGATATCACTTTTTACTTTCCAGATATCCAAATATATCATTCTTTTATCTTTCTAATAAATGTTTTCCATCGAAATTGATGTTTGAATAAAAGATAAAGTTTTTTTAATTCACTTGAGCTCTTCGAGTTCGCCTCTGTGAAGTTCTAGATGATCTGATTCTATTTCTGTTAGGGCTTCGAAGAATTCCTGAACACGAGGCTCTTCAGCTTCTTCAGCAAATTTTTTGTAGTGTTTAATAGCCCTAGATTCTCTCGAATGCGCATCTTCAATATTATCAACCAGATCCTCAGAGCACTTTTCGATGTGTTTGTCGATATCGGGTTCATCTCGATCTAAAAACAAACAGATCGCTTCAGCATGTTCAGCTTCTACCTTTGCTAGTCTTTTGAACATACCTTCAGTTTTTGGTCCTTCAGCTTTGTTGTAGGCACAGTAATAAAAAGTGGCATTGTCTACTTCCAATTCTAAGGCCTCTTCGAGGTTTTCTTTTGAAGTTTCAGTTAATTCTACATCAGGTAGCTTGTACTCTTCACCTGGTTTTAAAAATTCCTCGTCAGCGCCACAGTAAGGACAATCAGTAGGCTTTTCTTCCCCCAAATAAGTTTCTCCACATATCCAACATCTAAATACCTTTAGCATATTTTATCAACTCAATCATTGTAAGATAAACTAAGTATTTACTTTTTATGATACCTTTTCAAAACAGATCACTTGGTGATCGGGATTCGAGTGATATCGTTTCCTCTATCGCCTATCTGTTACTGGGTGATAGCCTTAATTTACATCTTCTTTAGTGAGCTCCTCTTTTTTCAGCCTCAAGGCGTTTGACACAACGGTCACCGATGACATGGCCATCGCACCGGCGGCGATAGCTGGGTGTAAAAATCCTAACGCTGCCGCAGGGATCGCAGCAGAGTTGTACCCAAAGGCCCAGAATAAGTTCTGTTTTATGTTCTTCATGGTCGCTTTGGACAATTTGAAGGCCTGAGCTATGGTTTCCAGTTCACCTCTTACAAGGGTCACATCTCCCGACTCTATCGCTATATCGGTACCGGTCCCTATGGCAAAGCCGATGTCTGCTTGGGTTAGTGCGGGAGCGTCGTTGATACCGTCACCGACCATAGCAACCTTGTTCCTTCCGCCTCTTTTCTGTAACTCTTTTATCCTCTCGGCTTTCCTGTCAGGAAGCACATCGGCTTCGACTTCTTCTATGCCAACTTGGGAAGCTATAGCTTCACCGACTCTCTGATTATCGCCGGTCAAGATGGCCGTCTTTATACCGAACTCTTTTATCTGTTGTATCGCTTCTTTGGCACCTTCCTTCAACTCGTCGGCAACGGCGATAACTCCTTTGATTTCCCCTTCAACAGCGACAAAGAACGAAGTTTTACCTTCATCCTGAAGTTCAACTCTTCTCTTCATAGCTTCACTCGGGATTTTTTCTCCATTCAATTGCTCTTCGATAAGTTTCCTAGTGCCGACGATCACTAATTCTTCGTCAACTTTTCCTTTAACACCTTTTCCTCTAACATTTTCGAAATCTTTCACCTGGGTTATTTCTATATCTTGTTTTGTAGCTCCTCTAACCACAGCCTGAGCTATCGGATGCTCTGAGGCGTTCTCAACAGAAGCCGCCTTCCGAAGGAGTTCCTTTTGAGAAAGATTCGATCTAGAAGTCCAAACATCCGTTAATTCCGGTTTACCTTTAGTCAAGGTTCCGGTTTTATCGAACACGATAGTGTCCAAATCTTGGATGTATTCCAACGATGAACCTTCTCTGAACAAGATACCGTTCTCTGCTCCCTTACCAGTTCCGACCATCACCGAAGTAGGTGTAGCTAGACCTAAGGCGCATGGACACGATATAACCAGCACAGCGATACCTGCGAACAGAACAAGACCCACGGTCCCGAGTCCGGGATTTACCCATGGTAGGAAGTTCTCAGCCCATACCAGCACGTTGGTCAACTGAGGTGTGAAGAAAAACCAAGTGACCATAGTAGCTAAAGAGATCAAGATAACAGCGGGAACGAACTTTGAGGTCACCTTATCTGCAAGGGCTTGGACCGGAAGTCTCGTGGCCTGAGCGTCTTCGACCATCTCGACTACCTGAGAGAGGAAGGTATCTTTTCCGACCTTTTGTGCTTCTACTTTAAGCACCCCGTCCTGATTTATAGTAGAACCGATGACTTCATCGCCTTCATTCTTTTCTACGGGTACGGACTCACCTGTAGCCATCGACTCATCGACAGCTGAACTTCCTTCTTTAACTAAACCATCTGTTGGTATCTTTTCACCGGGCTTTACCACCATCATATCTCCTACATCCACTTCTTCAAGAGGGATCTCCTTCTCTTCACCCTCTCTGATAACTCTAGCGGTATCAGCTTCCAATTCAAGCAATTTCTGGATCGCTTGAGAAGCTCTTCCTTTAGCTTTATCTTCCAAGTACTGTCCTATGAGATGGAATGATAGTATCATGGCAGAGACCATGAAAAAACCAGGGATATCTATGAAAAACGCCAATATACCGGTAGTCCATGCAGAGAGAACACCAAGAGTTATCAGGGTTTCCATGTTGATATTACCACCTTTTAATGCAGAAAATGTCTTTGAATGGACTGTGGGCCATCCAATGATCAACGCCACAGGAGTCGCTATGATCGCCGAAATAACCATCGCTGTCTGATCGGGGAAGTCAATAAATTGAAGAAATAGAAATTCATATACTAAAAGTAAACCAGTACCTATCCACGCATATATCATCAAATTTTTAGTCTTTGCCAATCTCATCTCTGCTTCGGTCTCTCTTTCATCTTCCGAAGTTACCCCATAACCAACCTCTTCTATTGTCTCTATCAGATCTGATTTAGAAACGAGCTCAGAATCATAAACGACTTTGGCTTTTTCAGTATTTATATTTACAGTAACACTCTTCACTCCCTCGACTTTGGAGATAGCTTTTTCAACGGTTTCCGCACAGGAAGCACAAGTCATACCGGTGACTTCTAATGTGGTCTCTCCCATATCTTCCTGTTTATCCCCTATTTTATAACCTGTTTTCTCAACCGTCTCGCTGATCTTATCCATATCTATTTTTTTAGGATCGAATTCTATACTCGCTTTCTCCGTCATCAGGTTAACGTCAGCTTTCTCAATACCCTCCTGTTTGTCTAAAGCCCCTTCTATAGTCTGAGCACAGGAGGCGCACGTCATCCCCTCGATAGGGACCTTTTCTTTCTCCTTTTTGTTTTTTTCAGTCATAAATATCAACACTCATAAATAAAAAAGGGTTTACCCTACTCGAGGTACTTTTCTGGATCCTCCTCGAATAGGGTCTTACAACCAGGAGCGCAGAAGTAGTACGTTTTACCTTTATATTCGCTCTCGAACTCTGCATCCTCCTCGTCAACTTCCATATCACATACCGGATCTACTGCCATGATAACACCGTAATAGAATTGTCGTCGGTATAAAAGGCACTTTCGGTATACAAATGTTAAATCAAGATGCCGATAATTTTACAAACAAAAAATCTAAGTAATCCAAACTTCCCTGAAAGATATATGAAACTCGATGAAACGGAATTGAAGATGCTTATCGAACTTCAAAAAGAGGGAAGGCAATCCCGGAGGATATTGGCGGATAAAATCGGCGTGAGCACCCCCACCGTCAGTTCAAAACTCGAAAAGTTGGAAAATATGGGTATCATCGAAGGTTTCCGAGTAGAATTGGACCACAGTAAGATAGGGTTCCAAAAATATTATCTCCAGATCGAAAGTGAAGGATATACAGAAAAAGAATTGAGGGATCTAGTAGATTCTCATGAAAGGTTTCGCGCCTTAGAAAAGCTGGAAGGCGGACCCTATCTACTGACACTTTTTGTGAATCATTTCAACCAAGTAGACGAAGCCACCACTTTAATAGAGGAGGAAAAAGGTGTCAAGATATCGGACCTCTGGAGAGTTCAAGAAGAAAAAAAGAAAGTGCCGTGGCTACCTTTAGACGAGAACGTTCCTTTAGACATCAACTGTTATTACTGCAACAAACCCATCGAAAGCGATCCCGTAAAGTGGAAGAAAGATGGGAAGGAACACTACCTTTGCTGCTCTTCCTGTAAAGAACTCTATGAAGAAAAATACGAAAGGCTGCAAAAAAGGAAAAAAGAGATGAAAGGAGAACTTTGATTTTGAGTTTAAAAAGAAAAATAAAGGGTTTTTATTGTGTGTTTTTATATATCTTCAGGTCCTTCGTAACCAGTGATCTCAGCAAGTTCTTTTAGGCATTCCGGATTGCTAGCAGTAGTCATATCACCTAATTCGCCATCTTTTACAAGACCTTTCAAGAATCTTCTGATGACTTTTCCGCTCTCAGTTCTCGGTACATCAGGGACAAAATAGATGATTCCCGGTGTCGCTACAGGTCCTACTTTTTCTCTTACCACATTAACGATCTTTTTCTCTAACTCTTCACCAGTTTCAACATCGGACTTAGCCAATGCAAAGACAGCTGGTACTTCCCCTTTTACATCATGTGGCTTAGGTACAACTGCCACCTCTACGATCTCATCAAGGGTACTGACCGCGTCTTCTATCTCAGCTGAACCTAATCTATGACCGGATACTTCTAACACATCGTCGATTCTTCCTGTTATCTCTATTAATCTGTGACCTCCTATTTCCATGTCCGTCTTTCGGCCGCCATCTCCCGAGAAATATATTTCCTCTCCATATTCACTCCAGTATTCTTCTTTATATTTCTCCGGTGCCTTATAAACTCCTCTTAGCATACCGATTCCAAACGGAGGTTTCTGCACGACTTTTCCGCTCTCGTCAACACCGATAGGCTCTCCGGTAGCATCAAGAACATCATATGTGATTCCCGGTAGTGCAGGTCCCGCAACTCCTGGGACAAATGGTCCAATACCAGGTAATGAAGTCAATAGAATTCCTCCGGTTTCAGTCTGCCAGTAGGTATCGACTATGGGACATCTTCCTTCTCCGATCTTGTTGAAGAACCATTTCCAGGTATCCGGATCGATCGGTTCTCCCACAGATCCTAGCAATCTGATCGAACTGAGGTCTCTACCCTCTATCCAATCACTACCTTTTTGTCTCAAAGCTCTGATTGCTGTAGGTGCCGTATAGAATATGTTCACACCATATTTCTCGATTATGTCCCACCAACGATCAGGATTTGGATAGTAAGGAGATCCTTCATACCATAACGTTGTTGCACCGTTCAACAATGGACCATATAGAGAATAACTATGACCCGTAATCCAACCTATGTCTGCTGTTGAGAAATATATATCATTTTCATGGAGATCAAACACCCATTTGGTAGTCAAAGCAGCTTGGGCTGAATAAGCTCCTACGGAATGTTTTATACCCTTTGGCTTACCCGTTGTTCCTGAAGTATAGAGTAAAAATCCAGTATCTTCTGCATCTAAAGATTCAGGTTCGCAATCGGGCTCCTGTTCATCAACTAACTCATCAAAATAATGATCACGACCTTCTTCCATCTCAGGTTCAGTGCCTGCTCGATTTACTACTACACAATTATCAGTTCCTAGTTTTTCTAGTGTCGGGTCTATTTTTTCTTTCAAGGTAGCTACTTTTCCTCCTCTGTAGAATCCATCAGCTGTTATCAATAGTTCAGAACCTGCATCTTCCATTCGATCTTTTACCGCATCTGGGCTGAACGCTGTGAATACTATAGAATGCCATGCTCCTATTCTCTGACAAGCTAGAGCAGCTATAGCTGTCTCTGGAATCATCGGCATCCAAAACGTTACTGCGTCTCCTTTTTCCACACCAAGTTCTTTAAGTGCATTTGCAAATTTGTTCACTTCTCTATAAAGTTCTTGATAGGTGAGTATCCTATTATTTTCATCAGTGGGTTCCGGTTCCCATATTATAGCTGCTTGATTTCTTTTATCTTCAAGATGTCTGTCTAAACAATTGTACGCTAGATTGGTCTCGCTTCCTATGAACCAATTGAAATATGGTGGATCTTCTTCATAAATCTCGTCCCACTCTTCGAACCAATCTATAGCATCCTTGGCTTTTTCAGCCCAAAATTTTTTGGGATCTTCTTTTGCCTTCTTGTATATCTCTGGATCACTGATCCATGCCTTTTCCTTTAATTCTTCACTCGGCCAATAAACGTCTTCTCTTTCAGGGTCTTCTTCAACCCATTTTTTTCCTGCGTCTTCTGACCGGCTTGCAACATTTTCTGTCAAGTTTACCACTCTCCTATATCATAAGTCATTTGGCGAAAGAAAGTAAAGGTACTTATTTATTACGGAAGAATAGGTTAATTTATTATCGAAAGTTATGTAGACAATCGTCGTTTTAAGAGGTTTTTACTAAATACATGCAGAATGCCTTCGTCTTTCTGAGGAAGCGATAGCTTCCTCGTCATCAGAAGAATTTAATTCCTCGTGATTCAGGCGGAGGATGAATGCCGATGAGAATGGTATATATAGTGAATAGCATGAATAAGTCCGCCTCTATATATGATGTATAGAGGTGTAGA
>CAZRSB010000081.1:0-6704 GCA_964602715.1 uncultured Thermoplasmata archaeon
CCCTCGTTCCAACCCACATAAAACTTATAACCTTGCAAGCATTCTACACCCTAAGAAGAAGATAGACAGAAGCCCTTCTCCGTTCAGGGAGATGGATGAATCCTCAGGAAAGAATTTCCTGCTCTCACTCAGCGGGTGTGCTTCGTGAAGCATATGATTGGGCGTATGTCCTTTCAGGCCGTGCCTGATGCAGTCCGTGACTGTGTGGACGACAGCCCTTGAGTGCTGAACCTTGTAATCCGCAGAAAGACTTAGTCTTTCGAAGTAATCGAAGCTTACTTTTCTCACTCAACAATTATGTTTCGTGATTCGAAGGAGAGACGGAATGTTATCATTCCTACGAAGCTTCCTTGCATCCGCAACAACAGTGAGGATGGAGGGGATCGAGAAGAATCGAATTCCCCACCACACCGAAGGTGCAGGCGTCTACTGGAATTTTCCCTGAAAAATCCATCGATATTTAGAATTACGTTGTAATTCTGAAAAATCTCCAGTAATGGAACGTCCTCATGGTGAATGAACTGGAAGCCCAACGCCTTCAGGCGTTTGGGAGGGGGTCACTTGAAATGGAACGATAGAAGAAAAGACTTAAATTGTTTAGCTAAACTTTATTGATTCATGGATACTGACATAGTACAATTCTACAATTCAAATAAACGGAGGATCTGGATCACAGTTATTTTGATACCTATTTTAGTATTATCTTTGGGCTCAATATTCTTTGAAGAGTTAGTTTGGGATTCTTTTATATGGAGGTATCTTTGGGGTCCTGTTGTAGCAGACGCTGAAGGTGAAATGGTCAATGGAATTGAGGCGGGATACAATGTGGTCAATACGGCAGTCTACGGGATTATCCTTATAATATCATTTTTTGGGATATATGAATTGATAAATCATTTTGAAATAAAGGTCGATGAAAAATTTGTTTATTCTTTGTTACCTTGGATATTCTTAGGTGGTTCATTAAGGAGTCTTGAGGACGCTGGATTCTTTCAAGAGCCTTTTGACAGACTGATGATATCACCGCTCATATATTTTGTATTAGGTTTTTCTGTGCTTATATTGATGGCGATCGGGGCTTATCTATCTGAACAAAAGTTGGATGTATCTAAATCTAAAATATACAAAGTAGTCCTTTTATTTCCTATACCACTGATCTATCTTTTTCTTTCACCTTACTTGAAAGTTTTTTCGGTCTGGTTTTTTTTAATTATAATGGTAGCAGTCGTACTCTGTTTTATTATAAGTGAGAGATACTTAAGACTGGATGAAAAATATCTATTCTTTTCTTATGGGTTGATATTTTCATTCTTAGCTTTTTCTTACAATGCCCATCATCTGATTTTTGAGGAAAACACTAGAGTGGTAGAGATCGGCTTGATCTTTTCATTAAGTGTTCTAGTAACCTTAATTTTAGTTGGGGTGACGTGGGTTAAAGAAGATTATGTCGAAAGGGAAGGGCAAGTCGGTTTTTATGGAATCTTAACTGATCCCTTGAATCTCATGATATGTTGGGCTCATCTCTTCGATGCTTCCTCTACATTCAGAGGTATATCTAGATATGATTATCATGAAAAACATGTTCTCCCTGAATTTATGATCGAGATCGGCGGACCCTGGATGATATTTGTTGGAAAATTAGCATTGATCATTTTAGCCATATATGTTTTAGATGTCATGCTTAAAGAGGAGTTATCTGAAAACAAAGAACTTAAAGTCCTTTTGAAATTTGTCATCATAGTATTAGGTCTAGCTCCGGGCTTGAGAAATACATTGAGGATCGCAATGGCAGTGTGAAAAAAAAAAAGAGGGGCGAGCCCATAGCTGGACTCGAACTTAGTAGGTCAAGTGCGTCCATCCCGCTATTTTTTAAGATATTCTTCTCGAATAGCTTTAGCTTTAGCCATCTTTTGCTCTTGTTCTGCCATCTTTTCTACTTTTTCTGCAACCAGGTCTACCCTGTAATAAAGCATATCTCTGACGGCTGTTCTGATAGCTTCAGATCTAGAAGAAAAATCGTCCATCTCAACTAGAAAGTCTATCCTTTCTAGGAAACTTTTTGGCAACCTCACGTTTATCCTTTCTGTATCAGACACGATTTTCCTCCTTTTTGTGTACATACGACACCTTTTAGATGTCGTTTGTATGTACAACTACATTAAAGACTAATTATTTAATAATTTCGTTTTCTCATCATTGATATGATAGCTAAATCCATGAATAGAAAATCAACTGAGGTAAAATTATATATCAGACCTTTCTCTAAATCAACGATGCTTTGGGCCTGTAGCTCAGCCAGGTTGAGCAATCGGCTCTTAACCGATCGGCCTGGGGTTCGAATCCCCACAGGCCCATCTTATGTTTGCTGAAGAGACGTAGATGCTCTTCAAAAACTATATTTAAGACTGAGAAATATCTCATGCTAAGATGAGACGCCATAGATTTTTCTTCCCTCCCTTGGCTATGATGTTCTTTTTATTCTTTCTTATAATTTTACTGATACTTTCAGTTGTGATAACTTCCGTTTTTAGAGCACTGGGATTTTCACCTTGGACTACAATAACAATATTCTTCTTGGTACTTTTTGGAAGCACTATAAATATTCCAATATACTCAAAAAGAGTACAGCAACCTGTAAGAACATCTAGATCTGGATTTATGATGGATTTTCTTTATCCTAGATTTGAAAAAGAAAGTAGATATAGGGAAATAAAAACTACAGTAGCTGTTAATCTAGGTGGGGCGATCATACCTCTGTTGATATCTTTTTATTTAATATATACCAACTTGGATTTGATATTTCAATTTGCTTTTGGAATATTGATTGTAGCATTGATCTCCTATCGATTTTCTAGGGTAGTACCACGCATGGGTATCTCTTTACCTCTTTTCATACCTCCGATGATTGCAGCAATAGTTGCGATCGCCCTTCCTGGTGCTGATACGATTATAGCTTTTGTTTCGGGAGTTACAGGTGTGCTTATAGGGGCGGATCTGATGAATTTAGATAAAATATCGGAGTTGGGCTCATCTATGATGAGTATAGGTGGTGCTGGAACATTTGATGGCATATTTCTCACAGGCATTGTTTCCGTCCTTATAGCAGCTATATGATCACTTGTCATTGTGCAAAAACATGCCTGTCACTATGATAGTGGAGAGCACAAAAGCCCAAACGTTCAAATACCAAATTAGCACGACCATCGCGTATAATACTCCTCTCCGTCCTATTTTATATTGTGTGTTACCTTTGATGAATAAAGAACACAGATATTCCTCCGGCGGCTTTCCTGAAATATTTTTTAAGACTGCTGCGTCTGTATTTATAAGATAGGTCACACGTGTGTAATGTCTAAGTGATAAAATAAGATTTAAAAAAGACCATATCAGCGTGACAACGATCAACCAGAATGGATATCCTTCGATCAAGATATCTCCTATAGGCTCTCCATGGCCGAGAGTTGAAAACCCAAAAATGAAACCGAGTAAAACGGTCACCGTGGTTGCTAAAAATGTTACCGCCATGACTATGTTCCTAGTCTGGTGGACGAAAAGAAGATATTCGTTTTTTTCTAATACAGATTTAAACCAAGTGTGGATAGCTTGATCTGCTCTATATTGTTTAGTTTTGAATTTTCTCTTATTAGTGAGCCATATATAAGCATAATGATAGCCCCAAAAGCAGATAACAAATATAATTAAGGCAATCAAAGTGATTATGTCCATTCTATCACATACATAATAATATGATTAACGTAATTAGTTTTTTGCTTGAGGAAATAATTTTAATGGATTTCTTTTCTATCGAGCTCATTATGAAGTATTGATATACTTTGGGAGGCGAAGTATTCTTTTGGACCTATTGACACTTTATTTTTTATTTGGTTGTTCAAAGATCGTATTTCCTCTTCTGGAACTCCATGATTATCACCTACGATGAAAATAGCTTTTTCAGAAAATTGGATGTTTTTTATATCTTTTCCTCCTTTATGAAGAAGATATATAGGTATTTTCTGTTTGATTTTTTCTTCCAAAAGACTTTGAAAACTTTTTCTAGATATGTATATCCCTTTATGTGTTTCATACCATTCATTTTCGTCTAACAACATCCCTTTTTTTTCTAGTGCCTTTTTTATCCACACAGCTATATTTCTCTCATCAGGCGATATTTTCTCTATCTTGTCTCCATGAAAAGCTATAGATGTTGGTGGGTCTGGATCACCATTTAAAGATATGATTATTTTACTGTTTTTTCTTAAGCTGTTAGATAGCCAAAGTGCTGATATAACGCATCTAGCATTAAGATCCATCCTCCCGCCACTACCTGGTAAATCTTTCAATTTAAAATCCGAGGATGTTTTCCCCTTATTTGAGTAAAGTATGATTTCTCTCATATTCAGATTCTTTTTATCCAACTGTATATCAATTTTACGGAGTTAGGTCTGATAAAATTTTAATAGAAGTACTCCTTCGGACTTAATGCTGGTAAATCGATAGGACCTATTAAGAAGAGAATAATAAAAGTCCAGCAATATTATATCATAAAGGTGGTTATAATGAGCAAAAGTGAAGAGATAATAAAATTGACGCGGAAATATGGGGCAAAAAATTATGATCCACTACCAGTGGTTATCTCAGAAGCCAATGGGGTTTGGGTTAAAGATGTGGATGGAAATGAGTATATGGATATGCTCAGCGCATATTCTGCAGTCAGTCATGGCCACTGTCATCCAAAAGTTTTAGAGGTGCTAAAATCACAATCTGATGATGTTACTCTAACTTCTCGTGCCTTTATGAACGACCAATTAGGTAAATTTTATGAGAAAGTTTCGGAGATAACCGGGAAAGAAAAAGTTTTACCTATGAACTCTGGTACAGAAGCAGTTGAAACTGCTATAAAAGCTGCTAGGAGATGGGGACACTTTAAAAAGGAAGTACCTGAAGACAAAGCCGAAATAATTGCTTGTCACAACAATTTTCATGGTCGATCCATAACAGTAATATCTTTTAGCACCAGGGATGAATACAGAGAAGGATATGGTCCATTTACTCCTGGTTTTAAAGTTGTTCCTTATGGAGATATTGACGCATTAGAAGAAGCTATAGGTCCAAACACTGTAGGATTTTTGATAGAACCTATGCAGGGTGAAGGAGGTATTGTGATTCCGCCGTCAGGATATCTTAATGAGGCTAAAAGGCTTTGTAAGAAAAATGATGTGTTATTTATAGCAGATGAAATTCAAACAGGTCTAGGAAGAACCGGAAAGATGTTCGCATGTGACTGGGAAGACGTTGAGCCCGATATCTATATCCTAGGCAAGGCTCTTAGCGCAGGGGTCTATCCGGTATCAGCTATAGCCGCTGATGAAAAGGTAATGGAGGTATTTAACCCTGGTTCACATGGTTCTACTTTTGGAGGCAATCCTTTAGGTGCTGCAGCAGCTACGAAAGCCTTAGAAGTGATCGAGGAGGAAAATTTTGTTGAAAACTCTAGAGAGATGGGAAAATATTTCAGAGATGAACTAGAAAAGATCGATAGTTCTTTAATTAAAGATATAAGAGGTCGAGGTCTTTTTATAGGTGTAGAATTAAGTGAAAAAGCTAGACCCTATGCTGAGCAGCTAAAAGAAGAAGGAATCCTTGTCAAGGACACAAAAAAGACTGTCTTGAGATTTGCACCACCCTTGGTAATAAATAAAGAGGAGATCGATCAAGCAATAGAGAAAGTTGGTAAAGTGTTGAAAGACTGAAGTCGGATAGACGGACTTGAGCCTCTAAAAACTTTTTACCTATTTTCAATAATTTTTATGATGTAAAATTAAAAGGGAAGGTTTTTGAAAACCTAATGATTTTTATAGACTAGAATTCTTGAAATCGACGTTCAAAAAATTGATCTTAGCCTATTACTTTTACGTTTATAGCCCTGGGACCTTTTTCCGATTCTTCGGTTTCGAACTCAACTCTATCTCCTTCGGAGATTGAGTCTCCTTCGACACCGCTTCGGTGGACGAAGAGATCTTCGTCGCCCTCGTCGGGTTCTATGAAACCATAGTTCTTCAGATCATTGAAGAACTTTACTGTTCCTTCCATACTAGTTCACCTCCTTGCGAGTTGACAATCCTACTATTTCCCCCTTTATAATATTTTCGTATGAATTGAGATTACCGTCCTAGGTATTGTCGTAATTGTTAAATAGTAAAAATAGCTGTTTGGTATGTTTTCGTTAGCACAAAGATCCCATTAGTAGCGAAACCGGAACAAAAGATCCCACTAAGTCGCAAATCAGCTTCGTAATTTGCTCATTGCGCGGGACAAGATCCCACTAAGTCGCAAATCAGCTTCGTAATTTGCTCCTGTAGTGTAGTCCGGCCAATCATCTTGGCCTCTCGAGCCAAGGACACGGGTTCAAATCCCGTCGGGAGCACTATCATTTGCTTTCGTGTTCTTCTCTATTTTTTCTACTTTTCCTTGAAGTTATTCTATAATTTGAAAGATCTATCTCTGCTCACCTAAAAACAGGCAGGAGGCTCCTTCCTTCAGGGAGGAGAGGAATGCCACTTTCACTTACCCCTCCCTTGAATATTTAAATAGAAAAAAAAACATTACTAAAGATGGATGCGTCGGACAATCAAGATCAAACTCTCCCTAGAAAACCGGGAATGTCTAGAGAAAACTGTACAACAGTTCAAAAAAGCATGCCAGAT
>CAZRSB010000082.1:0-5580 GCA_964602715.1 uncultured Thermoplasmata archaeon
ATATCCACACCAGCTTCTATCAATTGAGTTGTTACGATGATCTTTTGTTTATCACTGGTTTTAATATGATTTATTCTTTCCATCCTGGTTGAAGGTAAAATATGTGTAGAGAGATTTATTAATTCTCTATTTTCAAATTCGCAGATACCCTTCTCGTCTATTGTGGGACGAGAATTTTCTTTAAGACGATTCTTTAAATCGTTATATACTTCTTTACAGGAATTTACCGTGTTCATAACGACCATGATATCCTTTTTGTCTTCCTCCTGAAGAAGCAAATCCTTCAACTCATCTAATTCTTCTAACTGCAGATCAAATCCGTACTTGATTCTATCAAAAAACTCAAAATATTCCTTTTTTGCAGTTGCAAGTTCGATCATCTTTTCCTCATCGAAAATCAGAGGTTTAGTAGCAGTCATGAATAATATCCAGCAGTTAAATTTTTCAGATAGGGTCGTTAAGATGTTGTTTACCAATTTCCAATATTTGAAAGGTATAGATTGAACTTCATCTAAAATTATTATCGAATTCGTTATATTGTGAAATTTTCGGGCAGATCTATTTCTATTAGTTATCAGGCTGTGAAACAGTTGAACAAAAGTCGATACGACTATTTCCGAATACCAACCCTCAGTCAAAAGAAGGGAATCTAATAAGTCCTCATAATCGTAAGTCTCATTTTCATCAATCTTTTCTTTGTATTTTACATCCGCTAGATGGTGATGGGTGAGGAGTAAATTTGACGGTATTTCTTCTCTCAGTAACTCATCTTTTTCTTCATCACCCATCTCAAATATATTTTTCCAGTCATATCCAACTTTATCCGCTAGCACCTCCCGGAATACAGAGCTGTTCTGATCGATTATACTGAGAAAAGGAAGAGAATAGATTATTTTTGGTTCGAAACCTTCGTTCTCTTCTATCTTTTTTCTTAATTTGAAGGCTGATGAAAGTGCGGTTAAAGTTTTGCCTGATCCTGTAGGTAAATTAATGGATAAAATACGGTCGTCCGAATCTAGGTCATCTATTGAGTTATTTACATCCTCGTATGCTTCTTCCCTAATCTTGTTTATCTCTTTTTTTGCTTCTCCGAATTTTACTTCTTTGTAACCATCCACTATCTTTTTATCAAGTGTTCCTTCCCATCGAGATGGTACTTTTTCTATTTCAGAAGCATCTAGTTTATCAGAATCGAGCAGAACCGAATAGAAAAACATGATGTTTACGTAGTTATCTATCTTTTTATCTTTGCTCAAACCTTTTACCTCTTTTCGGATTTCTCGGTAAAGGTCTGGACCTAAATTTTCAAAAAATTCTTCTAAGTCAAATTCAAAATCAAACTCGATAAGTAAATCATCATATATCGAGATTATTTCATCGAGATGATTTTCTTTAGTGTCTTTTACTTGCTTTTCGATTATCTCTATATTTTTTCTATCTCTTATCTTATCAGCAAGATTTGAAGATCCTCCCATTATGTTTATCAGATTACCGTGGTGCTTATTTATCACCACAAATGATATCGCTGGTAATCTAGAGAATATTTCTAACTGGTCATTGTGCTCAAGATATTTTTTGATGAGGTAGTATCCAAAAATAGAAGAAAAATGTCCATGCCTTGACTTTTCACTTCTTTTATCGTTCTCTAACCAATCTTGAAAGAATGTTGTTGATTTGGCAAAGTCATGAGCGACTGCATTGAGATACGCAATTTTTGAGTAAACATCTTTGTTTTCTATTTCCTTAGATTCTACAATCTCGTTAGACAACTTTGCTGAATTTTCTAGATGAGTAGATAGTTTTTTGTTAGAGTGTGATTTAAGTTGGTTCATCACCTTTCACATCCTAAAGGAACACAACATTGTCTTCTCCAACTTTATAATACTCTGCTTCTTCTAACGGAATCGAATTCCCATTGGAATCGAAGATTACTTCTGCATACTCTTTTACTACTCTTTCTTTGTTCATGTACATGGGAATGTTTTCGACCACCCATCTCATCCCTTCATCAATATCTTTCAGATTTATACTCACCTTATTTTTGGGTAAGACTGAGTCTATCTTTACTTCCTCACGTTCTTTAAGCTTAGGTTCGAATTCACCAACAAACTCAAAGTTAGCTATGTGTTCGCTCAAGCCTAAAGACGGCGTAAAGACTGTCTTATGCTGCCGTAATTTCTCCGAAAGTGAATCAAAAATCTCTTCCTCTTTCAAACCGAGATATATCCTGTATTTTGGATTTCTGACATATTCATAAGGTATCTGTGTCCTGGGATTATCCTGGTCATATAGATTAAAATAAGGTCTATTAGCTGTGTTGATAAGATTCTGGTTTACCCTAACTTTATTCACTGGTTTGACAAGTTTCACTGACATTTCGATATTTTCCCTGGAAAAATCTTCGTAATACGAATCTCTTTGATATCCCATCATACCCGCTATCAAACCAGATAGAGCCGTTCCGGTAGGGATAGAGTAGGTCAGAGGAGACGTTGTCGTTTCTATCTTTTTGAAATGCGCATAGTCTCCCCAAATGTCAAACGCAATTATCTTTTCCATCTATATCTCCATCATAGGTCCAAAGGGTTGACTGCTAACCCCTTATCTTCAATATACTCATCTAACTCCTGCTCATCGGGTATATCGAACTTCAAACTATTGTCGTACTTCAGATCAATCTTTTTGATAGAATCGTCATTTTCTTGCAAGGCCTTCATCAATTTATCGATATTTAGTACATAGTCATCTACACTTCTGATCTTTTTCTGTTCTTCTTCGTCTAACCCTTCACCAGCTTCATCAACCATCTTTATTTTCTTGTCTAAATCTCCGATATGATAGTTATCTTCCTCGTAAACGACTCTCATAAGGAATCGGGGTACCTGACCTACTTTAGACCGGGTAATCAGATTTTTAGTTCCGTTCCAAATTCCATCCATTAGTAAGTCAATATCTTCTTCGTCCAAGCCAGTATATTCAGCCGTGTTCTCGTTCACTATACCATAGAAACCAATCAAAGAGTATGGTAATCTATACTCCTGGGAAAATTCTGCCTGTTTTTTTCCTTTCTCTCTGCCCTGGCCGGGTTCGACCGGCATAGTTATAGATCCTTTATGGAAATCGTAATCCACTTTATGTAAAGATCTTCCAAACTTGAACTGAACCGGTCCCGTCTGTTGCACCTTAATGTTTTGAACAGCTAAAGTAGAGCCAAATAATTTCAAGTCGATGAACTTTTCGAATACTTTTTCTTTTATCACTGTTGTTCTTAACTCTTCAAATCTTTCATAGATTTCTTTAATTTTCTTTTCACTTCTTTCATCGACTAAACAGTCTAAAAATATTTTTTCTCGTTTGTTAGCTCCACTTTCACCTAAAATTGAATGTATATTATCTTCTAATTTCTCTTTCTCCTCATCCTCTAGTTCCTCTTCAGCTAACAACTCTATAAGTTCTTCCTCTAATTTCCTTCCCCTAGATTTAATCAGCTCTTCACCGCCTTCGACCACTTTCTCACTCTGGATGAAGATATTTTGATCTCTGAAATCACGCAGATAATCTCTTATCGTTCTTTTCAACCGGACATCCGTTACTATATTCAGATCAGTTTGCTGGTCGATCCTGGGTTTGTCCTCGTCGATCGGATCTCCGTTTGGATTCGCATCACTCACGTCATATAGAAACACTATCTCAGATCTATTTTCAATTTCACTCATTTTTTTCACCTTCTTTTTCCTCTTCTTCTTTTATTTTAAATGACCTACCTAGATTTAATCCTAAAGCAAAATAATAGCTGACTTCATTTTTGCTGATATCCCATCCTTCATTATCTGCGGCAATAAAGTACTGAGAGATCATCTCTTCTAACCATTGATAATAGGGAGCATCATATTGTCTCAGCTTCTCAGTGATTTCTGGGAATAGATTCTTAACTTTCATCTCGTCCAACCTCAAACCCCTTAATTTAGACCTGAAAGGAGTAGATCCTCGCTCTTGACTCTGTATGTCTAGTAAAAATCTTGTCAAGACTCCTTCAAGGAACACAGCTTTCTTGGCGTCGGTATTTAAGGCATTTGAGAACTCATCAAAAAATTTGTTCACTTTACTCCTGTATTCATCTGATTTTTTTTCTACCTTACTTTCTTTTTCCATATCATTTTCACCCGTTATGAGGTTCAACCTTTTTAAAACAGTATAAATATACAACGATTTTAACGCCAATAATCTTTCATCCCACTTTTCATTTACATGGCTATCTTTGATTTCCCTATTGAATGCTTCAATCAAAGTATTCTTTTGGATCTTCTGTTTGGAAAGTATATCTCCTACAATGTCTAAAAACTCTTTATCATGTGTACCAGTGTTTTCAGAATCTGGGAAAAATGTTCTAATAAAACCACCTAACGATAGATAATAATTTTTTTCTCCTTTGTAGGAACTATTTATAAGACTACCTTCCCATTCATCTCCAAATATATTTTCCAGAATGTCCTCCTGAAATATAGTTTTAGAATTTACATCTTCAAAAACATCAAATAATTTTTTGATCCACGATGGAGGTACGTCTTCTACATATTTTAAAATATCAAAATTTTTCCCTCCTTGTTTCACCTCATAAAATACAAAAATCAAATTTACCACATCATCTACATCTTTCATATAGTACAATATGTCTTCTTCTTCACTTAATAGAGAATCTTTGTATTTTTTATCATCCAAATGAACTATGTCCTCCATGACTTCTTCTTTAATATCTCTTAAATTAAACTTTGGCATAACATAGAATCTATTTCCAAAAAATCTCTTAGAAAGATATTTGTCCAAAAAGTTCCGTCCTGCTTCTAGAGTCAAAGTACATTCTGGACAAATTGAGAGCTGTTTCCATGATTTTTCAATATCCAAATCTTGAGCGAAACCCCTATTATTAACTGTATAAAACGAAAAAGGTTCTCGGGGCCTTGAGACTTTCTTTGCATTTCCACAAAGATAACATATACCTTCTTTTAATGGTACATCAGGATTCCAAAATTCGTTCATCCCCTCCTCTTTTAATATCTCATTAAACACATCAAATCCACCTAAGTATTTTTTACCATCACTTGTTTGAAAAGTAAGAGTCAAAAGTGAGTTACTTTTTGAATCGGCACTCAAACTTTCAAAACTTTCTTTGATATCTGATAAGATATCCTCTTTAATTTCTTCATCTTCGATTAATGCTTCCTCAATATTATTGATAAAGTCGTTCTCAAGATATTGGTCATATTTCCTGAACCAATACGCTACCCTCCATGAAGTTTTTTCTAACGTGCTGATTTTATCAGTAGGTGTGATTCTAAACCTATGGGAAGGATGATCTCGATAAAGATATTTCGTCAATTTTGTAAGATTATAATCTTCTACATGTACTCCCAAGTAATCTATTTCAGCATTATTCTTTTCAAAATTTATACAGATTACTTTAGCATCTCCTTCTTTAATCGCCGTATCACTAAACGGTTGATCAACTATTATATCTAAAGGGCTTAAACCATCCCGATTTATAGCAAAATCGCCTATTTCCTTTACTTCATTCAACATTCA
>CAZRSB010000083.1:0-5458 GCA_964602715.1 uncultured Thermoplasmata archaeon
ACTAGTCAAAATATAATCTCCCTAAGCCTCTATCCCGAAAGTAATAAAAAGTCTCATTAGGAGAGAAGTTCAGCTGCTTTTTCCCTATCAATATCAAGAGCTTCTAACATATAATTCATTGACTTCCTTAATATGATGTCCTCTCCCACTTCTTCAACATATTCTTCCATCATAACTGGTGCTTTAAATCTGTATCCTACAGCCAAATCTGATAGATAGTGATGTTTATTATCAGGATCGAGTTCTGCCGCCTTTCTATAGTGTTTTTCTGCAGCCTCAAATTTACCTATATCTATGCAGAAACCCCCAGCCGACTGTCGGTAAAATGGATTGTCATTTAGCTCTATCGCTTTTTCGTAATCTTTTAGGATCTCTTCGCTATCGATTTCAGTTATGCCTAGAGAAGCTTCAGCCCTACCGAATCTAGCTTGAGCTTCTGTTTTTTCGTCTAGATTCTCTTCTAGGAGTTGAGAATATTTCTTATGAGCTTTTTCATACTCAAATTGATTGAGTAGACCTTCCGCCTCTTGTAACAGCTTTTCAATGTCTGCCATGATTTCTCCTCAATAGTTGAAAAGAAAACGCCCAAATAAATGTTTCTACTCGTTTCACTTTTCAAACTTTAAAATCGAACTAAACTATTTCTTCCTCTTTTTCAGAATATTTTCTACGACTTCTTGATCACGTTCGAGTTTCTTTTTTTCTTCATCATCAATTTTCCGAAAGTTGAGTGAAGATAATCCCCAGAAAAAAGTAGGTAGAGCTGCAATCATACAGATAAAAGCCGGTATGGATAGGTACCTGTATGGAAGAACGATTTCCTCTAGTGTGTAGGTGTAAGTGATATTGCCTGATGTTATAGTGAACTCCATATGAGACGGGGATTTCCCTGTCAAATCCAACTCTATACTTCTAGTACCTTGGATTGTTTCTTTTTCAATGCTCTCCTTTTCCTCTTTGCCTCTAAAAACTTCGATGGTAGCATTAGTTTCTTCATCCTCACCCTGCACGACTAAAACCGCACTTTGAACTCCTGGTAAGCCATCTTCTGTATATATATCATCATATATTCTGTCTGCTGTATCGCGAAGATATGACTCTCTGCCTGGATAATACAAATCTCTTATTTCACTATCTTCTTGGGTACCTAAAGTTTCACTTTCGACGGTTTCTTCTGTTGTAGTTATATTTCCAATAAATATCAAAAGCAGACCGACCACGAAAAGTAAAATTGTAATTTGAATCCCCCTATTGCCGAATATACTGGAAAGATAATGTTTTATATTACCAAGGATGTCCATTTATAAACCATAATCAGTTTGTTTATTTATGATTTACTCTATCCTTTTCTTAGTTTTTGATCTATAGATATTCTTTCATCTTTTCTACGGCGGTTTCTTTCCTTGAGGGATAGCTCTCAACTCTAGCTCTCACCCTGATACTGTTTCCTCCCTCGGTCAGAACAAACTCTTCTTCGAATGCTTTGGATTTATCTACTCTAAAGAAGAAATTACATCGCTCATCTATACGCCTATTAAGATCTCTCAATAAATTGGACTTAAACTCTTCAGGTAGTGCTTTAAAAAATTCATCCATTTCTCTATTTTTAGAAATCTTTCCTTCTAATATCATTATTTGGTTTCCATAATATCCCTCGGCATTTGATATCTCATAGTCTATTTCTTGGCCTATAAGATTATTAACTGCTTTCTTCACTTTTTCTGTACTTTCTGTAGCATGGCAGTGAGTTTTGAACTCTATGTAATGAAAGGTCACCATTCCACCTCTTTTGTCGTATCTCCGTTCAGTTTTTCTACAAGATATATAACCTTACAGATGCTCTCTACTACTGTAATCCAATTGTACGCCTCTTCTAAATTTTCACCCTTAGCAAATGTTCCATGTCCTTTTACTATTGCCGCATCAAAATTTTTTAGTACTTGGGGTAGTTCTTTTTCAACTTTATCTGACCCTATAGAGTTTTCGATGTTGATGACAGGGATCTTTTTCAGATGATATCGTCCTTCATCGTCTATTGGTACGATCTCATCTCTTACTATGGAAAGAGAAATAGCGTATGGGGTGTGGGCATGAACGACTGCAAGCGAACTAGTTTCCTTATATATAGCTCTATGAACTCCAACTTCTGTTGATGCGATCATTACACCGCTATCATCTTTTTTTACACCTGTCTCAACGACATCTTGTTTTTTAAGATCGCCCATCATAGCCCCTCTCCTTTTTATGTATATTCGGTCACCCCTTCTCACACTCATATTCCCGCTATGTGATGAGAGATTCAGTCCTCTTCGTTCGAGAAATTTCCCATATTTTTTCATTTCCTCAAAGATATCTTCGTCCATATCCAATTTCTCCTTTTTTTTGTTGAAGTTTGTGATTAGAAAACCTCCTTATCTTATAATACTTTTGAGATTAAGAGACAAAAAAACTAAATCTAAAATTCGACTTAATGTTTAAAAGATGAAAATAGTTTATCATCCCAAATTTAAAGATTCTACCTACGCTACCGATCCTGCTGCAGAAGAGGGCCGTATAAAATGCATCGTGGATGAATTAAATAAAAATTCAGAATTGGAGTTTATCAAACCGGATCATATCGGAAGTGATACGCTAGAATTAGTACACACTCCGGATCATGTTGAAGAGATCAAAAGAAAAGAGAAACTATACGACATGGCGAGACTATCAGCGGGAGGAGCGATCAAGTCAGCAGAGATCGCTTGCGATGAAGAACCGGCCTTTGCAGTGATAAGACCTCCAGGACACCATGCTTCTCCAAACAGCTATTGGGGGTTTTGCTATTTCAATAATATGGCTTTATCTATTGAAAATCTGCGGGCCAAAACGAAAATAAGGACGGCATTCATCATCGATTTTGACCTACATACTGGAGATGGAAACTTAAACTGCTTGGGAAGTTCTCCAGGTATTACTATCATCAACCCTCCCTCGGTAGAAGGAAAAAAATATCTTGATAATGTGAAAACCAGGTTAAATGAGAAAGGCAGTTTTGACATTTTGGGTGTTTCAGCAGGATTTGATGAACATAAAGATGATTGGGGAGGGAATTTAAGAACAGGGGATTATAGGGAATTAGGTAAAATATTGAAGATATTTTCAGATAAAAAATGTGATGGGAGAAGATTCGCATTGTTAGAAGGTGGATACAACCATGATGTGCTCGGCAAGAACGTTGCTGCATTTGTTAACGGATTTTCAGATTAGATCTTCAATCTATCAACGGGATGCCTAACCTATTGAGAGTTTCTTTTTTTGGTCTTCCATCTTTTGTCCATCCCATCAACTCATAGTATTTATCTAACATGACTTTCATATCAAATGTATTGTCAGAAGACGCTCCTTTTTCTAAGGGTTGATTGAATCTTTTAGGAAGTTTGTCATCCTTTCTTCTAAAACCAGCTTTCGCATTGAAATATCTTTCCAAGTTGTATATTCTTTCACCAATTTCATGAAGATCACTGGTTGTATAGTTACTGCCGCTCACAGAAGTTAAAAATCTAGAGTAAAAATCTTCATCTAATGCAAAGGATGAAAATTTACACATGATCAAAGAATCTAGAAATGCGTTCCTCTCTTGTGCTCGTTTAACTATTTCAGCCTTACCACTTGTTTTGAACCGATCAAAAAGTTTTGGAACTCCAAATATCTCTTCACCTATCAAATATCCTCTTAAATGGCATCCTCCTCGATTAGAGGTGATATAGGATAATGCTTGACCGGCTGCCCCTCGAGGATCGTATGCTGGAAGCTCTAATCCTTTCACCGACATCGAAAGATCACAATTATATTTTTCACATAGTCTCCTTGAACCCTCTGCCAGTTCATCTCCCAAATCTTTTCTTTTAGCGATCTTTTCTATCAAAGTTTCGACATCATTATCGAAATCTATGTTTTTTGACAAAATATCTTTTTCAATCATCTCTTTAAAAGCGGCTAAAGTACCTCCTGTAGATATGGTATCCAAGCCCAATTCATTGCACAGGTAATTAATCTCAGTAGTTTTTTCTAGATCAAAAATGCCGAGATTTGCACCAAGCGCCCAGACACTTTCATATTCAGGCCCTTTGCCGTTTTTTTCTCTAGTTTTAGTTTTTAGTCCACATCTGATCGGACAGGAATAGCATCCTGTATGTTTTTCCACGATCTCACTTTTCATTTTCTCTCCAGATAGTATTTCTGCCTCATCTTCTTCGGCAGATTCTCTATAATTATTTTTGGAGAACATCCCCAACCATGCAATCAGATTTACTAGTATGGGTGTTCCAAATTTTTTCAAACCTCGCGAGGTCACTGGAGAGGAAGATATCTTCGAAGAAGCTTTTTTAATTAGGTCCTTCATCTGTTTTCTATTAGCAATGGGTATTTTTTTAGATCCCCCCGCTATGATGCCTTTAACTTTTTTCTCACCCATCAATGCTCCTAATCCTCCTCTACCGAATGCTCTATGATCATCGCTCATAATCGATGCGTACCGGACTTTCTTTTCCCCGGCTGGACCTATAACGAGACTTTTTCCTTCTAGATTTTTTATTGTAGGAGTTGTTTTGCATCCCCAAAGGTCTGTTTTTTCTACTGTTATATCATCATCTGTAATTTTGATAACAGAAGGTTCATCTGCTTTTCCCTCGATTATTAAAGCATCTATACCTGTTTTTTTGAATTCTTTTCCAAAAGACCCTCCTATATTTGAATCAAATATAGTTCCCGTTAAAGGTGATTTAGATGAGGCAGAAAATCGACCTGATGTGGGAATAGGAGTGCCTGTTAGAGGACCCGACGTAAAGATTAGGACGTTATCTTCAAAGGGATCACAATTTGGATCGATCTCATCTATTAGTAAACGAGCACCAAGACCTCTACCTCCTATATAATCTCGTAGTATGTCTTCTCCAATACTCTCATGTTTAACTTCTTTAGAAGTGAGATTTATTCTCGCGAGTTTGTTCCACCAGCCGTTCATGGATTCATGAAAAGTTGAAGGAATTATTATTAATTTGTGCATTAGACCATCGTCTATCTTTTGAAGGAGATGATCTGATGTCACCTTCAGTTCCGAAGCTACACTTTTCCGTACCATCGGGGCCGCATCATCTCCCCTTTTCTCAACAAACCGCTATCAGCATACTACTGAGTAGTAGCGAAACTGTGATGGCGGCTACAAATAATTTCATTTACATTCTCTCATCTCTTCTTTCAACTATCTAGAAAAATAGAAAAATGCTTGAGGAATCGCTCCTTCTTATTTCCAATTTCTCCCACTCCGTACCAGAAATATGAAAATGTGATAGGAATCAAAGATTCCATCTTTACTTCGGAAGGCTGTCGCCTTCCTGCGTATGCAAGGGAGGGAACCTAACGCCAATTTGTATACAACTACCTTTCAAACCACTTTTCTGAATATAAGAAAGTGAGAGGA
>CAZRSB010000084.1:0-5449 GCA_964602715.1 uncultured Thermoplasmata archaeon
AAGGATGAGTCTGCGGCCTATCAGGTAGTAGTGGGTGTAACGGACCCACTAGCCGATGACGGGTACGGGCCCTGAGAGGGGGAGCCCGGAGATGGGCTCTGAGACACGAGCCCAGACTCTACGGGGTGCAGCAGTTGCGAAACCTTCACAATGTGGGAAACCACGATGAGGGAACTCCAAGTGCCAGCACCCAGTGTTGGCTTTTCACCTGTGTAAAGAGCAGGTGGAATAAGGGCCGGGTAAGACGGGTGCCAGCCGCCGCGGTAACACCCGCGGCCCAAGTAGTGGTCATTATTATTGAGCTTAAAGCGTCCGTAGCCGGTCTGGTAAATCTCTGGGTAAATCGAACGGCTTAACCGTTCGAATTCCAGGGAGACTGTCAGACTTGGGGCCGGGAGAGGTCAGAGGTACTCCTGGGGTAGAAGTAAAATTCTGTAATCCTTGGAGGACCACCAGTGGCGAAAGCGTCTGACTAGAACGGACCCGACGGTGAGGGACGAAGCCCTGGGGCGCGAACCGGATTAGATACCCGGGTAGTCCAGGGTGTAAACGATGCGGGCTTGGTGTCGGAAGTCTTACGCGGGCATCCGGTGCCGTAGATAAATTGTTAAGCCCGCCGCTTGGGGAGTACGGTCGCAAGACTGAAACTTAAAGGAATTGGCGGGGGAGCACCGCAACCGGAGGAGCGTGCGGTTCAATTGGATTCAACGCCGGAAAACTCACCGGAGGCGACGGACATATGTGGGTCAAGTTGACGCCTTTACCTGAATGTCCGAGAGGTGGTGCATGGCCGTCATCAGTTCGTACCGTAAGGCGTTCTGTTAAGTCAGATAACGAACGAGACCCTCGCCCCTAGTTGCTATCTATTCCGCCAGGAATGGAGCACACTAGGGGGACCGCTGGCGCTAAGTCAGAGGAAGGTGAGGTCTACGGTAGGTCAGTATGCCCCTAATCCTCCGGGCTACACGCGCGCTACAAAGGTCGGGACAATGGGTTTTCAACCTCGAAAGAGGAAGGTAATCCCGAAACCCGATCGTAGTTCGGATTGAGGGCTGTAATTCGCCCTCATGAACGCTGGATTCGGTAGTAATCGCGGCTCAAAATGGCGCGGTGAATATGCCCCTGCTCCTTGCACACACCGCCCGTCAAACCATCCGAGTTGATTCTAGATGAGGACATCCCACATGGGATGTTCGAATCTGGGGTCAGCAAGGAGGGTTAAGTCGTAACAAGGTATCTGTAGGGGAACCTGCAGATGGATCACCTCCTACGCAATTTACCCGTAAAGGCAAGTGGATAAACACCAATTTTCATTATACGTCTATAAAAAAGCGACCAACACCTTTTTAAATATTTTTAATAAAAAGAAATTAAGTTTAGTCTATTTTACGTTTTGAATCATTCTTTCCTAGGAGAGCTACTCTACTTCTTTTTTTTTCGTCTAACATCTCCAAGTTCAAAAATTTGCTTATTTTTCTAGCAAAACCCTTTACTTTTTTGTGAGAAGGCATATTATCTAAAGACATCCGTCGTCTTGAGTCGCCAACGAAAACATAGCCCTTCGCTTCTATATAATCAGGGTTAGCAGTTTGAAGAAGTTTGGCATATTCATCTTCCCAGCCTATATTCCAATTGTTTACGAGGGTGTGTCTCACAACGGTTCTAGTATCTAGAGAATCTAGCAATTCAAGGCTATCATTCAATCTTTCCCACGATTTTTTTGATTTGGGAATGCATAACTTCTCATACACCTTTTTATTAGGTGCTGCAATGGTTATGTATAGTTGTGTTGGAAGGGTATCAAGGTTTTCTAGTACCTTAGGTCTAGTACCGTTTGTCACTAGAAACGTTGTCATACCTTTTTTGTTATATTCCCTTATAAGTTCAGAAAGATAGGGATATAATGTAGGTTCTCCTGCTAAACTTATGGCTACATGTTTTGGATTTTGTGCTTCTTTCCATAGATTGTTTGATACTCTACTTTCTCCTCCATATCCGCTGACTAGATCTTTTTGTGCGTCTAAACTTTGTTGAACGATATGTTCTGGATCATCAAATTCAATATCATTATCAGTGTCGTGATCTTGATATCTCCAGCAGAATAGGCAGGATAGATTACACGTATCTATAACTGGAGACATCTGCAGGCATCTATGGCTTTCTATCCCATAAAATTTTTCTTTGTAACATGCGTCATTTCCAGTAAGTTTTTCTCCTACCCATTTACATAATTTAACCCCACTCTCTTCACCTGTAAAAGAGTAGCCATGTTTTTTTAAAATTGCTCTTTTGTTTTCATTCATTATTTAAAACTCCAGTAATGATCTTTGTTCCTTTTCTTCTTTATCTTCATCTGACTCCTCCCCTTTGGACTCATTTTCTTTCTTTTTACCAGTTTGTTCTATCCGTGGTTCTGGTCTTTCTTTGAATAAAGATTTAACCTTTGGAGAATCCTTGTCGACTTCAAGCAAGTAAGCGACTTCGTGTGGTTTTAGATCGTAGTTTTTAACTGCTTTTTCTCTGTATTCTATTTTTCTCTTCATTAAACAAGTTAAATATGGAAAAATTTCGGTTTTGAAGTTTTCAGTGGTTGTATGCAAATATGGGGCTATTTTTTCACTGATTTTCCTTTTTATATTTCGTTCTTTTTTTGATCCACTCATCTTTCTGATCCAAATAGGGAATGAATATCGTGTCCATCCTTTATGTTGATGATCCTTGGAAGCACAGACTCCAGCAGTCATAAGATCTGTACTATAAGACCATAAACGATATGCCTGTCTGTTAGTCACTCTACCTAAATATATGTCGGACCTGCATAGCCATTTGTATCCCAAGTACCTTTCTTTTGCCCCCTTGTATTCTCTCGGTAAATTTTCTTCTATCCAGGTTAGAAGATTAGGTGGTTCTTCATCAAGATACCTGACACTTCTTTTAGCTTCTAAAGGATCGTTGTTTTTTAAGATATTTTTCAATGTAGGAAAGATATCTACTTCACGGTTTCTACTACCGAGAACTGAGAGATCCTCTCTTTTTAATTTATCTTTGCCCGAAGCGATACTTTCAAGATCTCTAACGGCGGATCTTACATCTCCCTCAGAATATTTCGCAATCCTTTCAAGAACATTCTTTTCATATATTATATCTTCATTATTACATATCTGGATTAAAAGTTTAAATATCTCTTTTTCATCAACAGGCTCAAAATCGATTTTTTTACAAATATTTTTTAATTCAGAAGACCGTCTTGTCAGATCATAATAATCGTTTGCTATAAGAATCATCGGTTGTTCGGTTTTTTTGATGGTCTGTTTGATTTCGCTGATTCCTCCTCTATCTTCTCTGCCAAATATATTATCGGCTTCATCTATGATGAGCAATGTTCTTTTTCCTTCCTTGTAAGGCGTGAAATCCCCAGAATTAGAAAATGTATCGTCTACGGCACTTCTACCAACGAAGTCTTTTATTGAGTCTCTATTTCTTTGATCAGAAGCATTCATTTCCAGGACTTCCCAGTTCATATGATTTGCCAAGGCAAGTGCTGAAGAAGTTTTTCCTATTCCTGGCTTGCCAGCGAGGATAACAGCTTTTTTTGAAGGTTTATCGGAGACCCATTTACTAGCCCAATTTTCCAGCTCTCTAATAGCTTTAGAGTTTCCTACAACATCTTTGAGATCTTTAGGTCGGTACTTTTCAGTCCAATCTTTGTTGAGCATTTTGGTTTCACTCATGGGTTCAGCGTTCATCATTTATGGATGGCTGTAACAATTATTTTAAGTTAATCCTGTTTTTTTTGTATTATTACTAACCCTTTTTATTTTCAGATCATCAATGTTTTGTAAGAGACCGAAATATCTAAAAGCCAAGATCATATCTATATTTGATGAATAGATTAGATATACTCGAGATCGAGAAAAAGAAAAAGGAGACTCCTACGATCGAATCTATTTATTTCAAATGGGAGGAAGAATATAATCCTGGTCAGTTTGTTATGATATGGATACCAGGGATTGATGATATACCTATGGCTATCTCCAAAGATGAAGCTGGATTGGATTTTATAACGGTAAAAAAAAGAGGTGAATCTACTCGAAAACTACACCAAGTTTCGCCTGGCGAAAAAATTGGTGTTAGGGGTCCTTTTGGCAGTGGTTATGATATACAAGGAGACATCATCTTGCTCGTTACTGGTGGATGTGGAGGAGCATCACTTATGGAAGTAGTCAATCATGCCCACAAAAAAAATATCGAAGTGATAACCTGCTTGGGAGCTAAAACTGAAGAAGAATTACTGTTTAAAGATAAATTTTCAGAGATGACCGATCTAAAAATAGCTACTGACGATGGAAGTTCAGGTCATCATGGATATGTTACTGAATTGGCTGAAAGTGTGATAGAAAAAGAGGAAATAAATTTAGTTTTTACATGTGGTCCAGAAATCATGATGAAGAAAATAGTTGAGATATGTGTTGGGAATGATATTCCTGTTCAGGCATCTTTGGAAAGGTATATGAAATGTGGTATAGGAATATGTGATTCATGTTCGATTGATGGTAAACAGGTCTGTCAGGATGGACCGGTATTTAAAGGACGAGAACTTTTAGAATACAAAGAGTTTGGAAAATATGAAAGAACAAAAGAGGGAAAACTTGTAAAATTGTGAATCGGAGCCACTACGATACTAAATTTTATAAACTTCTTCTTCTTCGTCCATTTAGACTCTTTAACCTGACTATAAATCGTAAAACGTCTAAAATTAAGCGGGGGTACCCGAGCTAGGCCAAAGGGGCAAGGCTTAGGACCTTGTTGCATAGGCATTCGAGGGTTCAAATCCCTTCCCCCGCACCATTCTTAATATATAAATGCGGTTAAATGCGGTTGGATAAGACCTTTATAGAAGACAGCAATCTCGTTTTTATCAATATAATTTAAAATAATCGGTTTAACCCCTCTTTTTTCACTTTTCCCGTTCTATATCTTATGCAATTTCGAGAGAAATTCGTTTACACAAATTCTTCCATCAATCTCTCGATATCCCCTTTCCAAAATATACTGAATTCAATCTCACCACTCTTCTCCTCATAGCTTTCCCTCAGCTTCTCATACGAGCAGGTCGTTCACGTTCCTTATATGGGGGTATAGGTATATGTTTTTAATTTTGGAATCTATGGGGTGTTATTTATGGGAGAAAAGTTAGTTCTTTTAGACGTTCATCCCATATATTCAGAAATATCGAAGATATAGCTTTGTTCAGTTCTATCAGATATTTCTGAGTTCTCAAAGATGGATGTAAAAATTTTTAATGATCTACAAACGGGATCCTACTATCTCTTTGGTGTATTCAACTCTTGGTTTCATTTTTTCTTTGAGACCTAATGTTTCAGCGATATCCAACACATCGTCTAAAACGGTTACAGGTAGTCCTGCTTTTATATCTCTCAATATCTTC
>CAZRSB010000085.1:0-5288 GCA_964602715.1 uncultured Thermoplasmata archaeon
AAAAATCTCTATCAGCCGACATTGATTTCAAATCTTCTTATTTCGGGATGAAGCCTCAAGCTCCAATACGTTTTTATAGTGTTTAACTCTCATTATATAAATGGTGAGTTCCAATTAGCGAGATTTCAAAGACAATATCTGATACCGCTTATCAAGCGTACGAAAAAAAATTGCTTAAAGAGATCAAAAATGGAAAAGATCTTCCCACTCATGTAGCGGTAATCATGGATGGAAACCGTAGATTCGCCAAACAGCTAGGACTGGAAGATAGCTCAGGACATATCAAGGGAAAGGATAAATTAGAGGAGATGTTGAAGTGGTGTACAGAAGTTGGTATCGAGATACTGACTGTTTATGCTTTTTCGACTGAAAATTTCAAACGTGATTCAGAAGAAGTCAAACATCTGATGGATCTTTTCAATGAAAATTTCAAAAAGGCAGCAGAAGATGAAAGAGTACACGAAAATAAGATCAGAATAAAAGCTATCGGGGACATCGAGAGGTTCCCAGAAGAAGTAAGAAAATCTATCAAATATGCCGAAGAAAAAACTGAGGATTATAACAACTATTATTTCAACATGGCTGTAGGGTATGGCGGTCGAGAAGAGATCGTTCAGGCGATCAAAAAGATAGCTAAAGATGTTAAGGAAGACAAATTGGATATAGGCGATATCGATGAAGAAGTATTTGCTCAAAGATTGTACACTTCTGACTTTCCAGATCCTGACCTTATACTCAGAACAAGTGGTGAAGAAAGGATATCTAATTTTTTACTGTGGCAGTCAGCTTATTCAGAACTCTATTTTACAGATGTTTATTGGCCAGGATTCAGAAAGATCGATTTTTTAAGAGCTATCAGATCTTATCAGAACAGACACAGAAGATTGGGAGAATGAAAAGTAAAAGGTTTTTTGAAGTTCATTCCTCCAAATATTCTATTATGTTCTGTGCCGCTTCTCTACCATCTCCCATCGCTAGTATTACTGTAGCGGCTCCTGATACCGCGTCTCCTCCCGCGAAGACACCTTCGCGTGTCGTCATGCGTGTTTCTTCTTCAATTTTTATACCGCCCCAATTTTTCACTTCGACGCCTGGGGCATTCTCGTAAAATACTTTATTCGGCTTTTGACCGATCGCTATCACTATGGTGTCGAAATCTCTCTTATGTTCAGTATCTTCGATTATCTCGGGACTGGGTCTGCCACTATCATCTGGCTCTTCTAATTGACACTGGAACAATTCGACGCCTTTCACCCAACCGTCTTCATCTCCCAATATTCTCTTTGGAGTACATAAAGTATCGAAAGTTACACCTTCCTCTTTGGCATGTTCAATTTCCTCATCTCTAGCAGGGGACCATTCAGTGGTTCTTCTGTACAAGATATGGCTGTCTGCACCTAATCTCAAAGCACATCGTGCCGTATCCATCGCTACATTTCCGGCGCCAATAACGCCTACTTTTTCTACATTGGTTATAGGAGTATCATATTCTGGAAATCTATACGCTTTCATCAAGTTGACCCTAGTCAAAAATTCATTAGCAGAATAGACACCTTTCAGATCTTCACCTTCTAACCCTAAAAATCTTGGAGCTCCAGCACCTGTAGCAACATAGATAGCATCGTATTCCTCATGAAGTTCTTCCATTTCGACATTTTGCCCCACTATTCTATTGACTCTAGTATCAACACCTAATTGATCGAGATATTCCAATTCGTGATCTATCACTTCGTTCGGTAATCGGAATTCGGGTATACCATATTTTAGTACTCCACCTAGTTCGTGCAAAGCTTCGAACAAAGTAACTTGATATCCTTTCTCTCCCAAATAAGCTGCACAAGTCAAACCACTAGGTCCAGAACCTACGATCGCTACTTTTTTCTCTTTAGTCTCTTCAACTTCAGGCACATCTTCAAGATCATTATCTCTAGCGTAGTCAGCGACAAATCTTTCCAGCTTTCCTATATTTATCGCGTCGCCCTTCTTACCCATAACGCATCTTTCTTCACACTGTTCTTCCTGCGGACAAACTCTTCCTGTTACCGCCGGGATGAAGTTAGTCTCCTTTAACGTCTCTAGGGCTTCTTTGAATTTACCTTCTGATATCTCTTTTACGAATCTAGGTATGTCTATCTCTACGGGACATCCTTCCACACAGGGTTTATTTGCACATTCAAGACATCTTTCCGCTTCTTTCATCACCTGTTCTTCATCATAACCGAGAGGGACTTCTTCAAAATCATCGACTCTCTCTTCTGCAGATCTTTCAGGAACCTCGATTCTATCTTCTTCACCGGTCATTGGCAGCACCTCTCATGCTCTTCCTTCCATTTTTCCATCGCCTCTTCCTCCTGCTTTTCAAACATCTTTAATCGTTCTAAAAACTCATCGAAATTGACTTTATGAGCATCGAATTCTGGACCATCCACGCACGCTAACTTCATCTCACCGTCTATTTCAACTCTGCAGGAACCGCACATCCCTGTGGCGTCTAACATTATCGAATTCAAACTGACTCTTGTCGGAATATCATGCTCTTCCGTAATATCTGCGATCACTTTCATCATTATAGGTGGTCCTACAGCATGGACTAGATCGATTTCTACACCTTTATCTATCAGATCTTCTAGAACATCAGTTGTAAAACCTTCTCTCCCACATGTTCCATCATCAGTACATAGATAGAAATCATCTACACAGGCATCTTCTTCAAGTTCTGCGTCGCATATCACCAGATCTTCTGTTCTGAATCCGGATATTACAATAACCTCATTACCTTCCTTTTCTAGAGCCTTAGCTACCGGATAAATCTCCGGAGTTCCTACTCCACCACCTATGCAGATGACAGTACCATAATGTTCTATATCGGCGGGAGTTCCCATCGGACCGACAACATCTAACAACTCATCCCCTTCTTCATAAGTATCAAGTTCATGAGTGCTTTTACCTATTTTCTGGTAAACCATCGAAACTGTTCCTTTTTCCTTGTCCTTTTTATAAAAGGTAAGAGGGATCCTTTCTCCCTTCTCATGCATCCTGATCACTATGAATTGCCCAGGTTTGATCTTTTCAGCGACTAATGGTGCTTTCACATCTATCTGTGTCATCTCCTCATTTAGTTTTTCCTTGTTAACTATTTTATACATATTGACTCAGTAGTTTATTTTAACATATTAAAGTCTTGCTAATCCTTATAGATTTATTCATATCAACTTCTTAAAAATCTACTTAAAAATATCAGAAGAGAAAAATATATTCTACTTTTAAATTTTTTTTTCACTAAGAGAATTTTGTTATATTTGAACTAATTGTTCTTCGAATTTTTACGCATCGAAGCTATTTCTTTTAAATATAGAATGTGAATATTAAACATTTACTAAATATATATCTAAAAAATAATATGAAAAAGGGGTTTCTATCCTTTTTTCTTAGAATCTAACAGTTCACCGTCACTCGATATGAGATCAACCTTTAAAGGCATATCTCCTACTGCATGTGTAGAGCATGAAAGACATGGGTCATAACACCTAACTACGCTCTCCAATCGGTTCAATGTTCCTTCTGGGATCTCTTCTTCCTCACTATCTACGTATTTATCAGCTACCTCCTGAATACTTCTGTTTATCGCCTCGTTGTTGTGACCTGTTGCTACTATGAAATTGGCATCTTTTATGATTCCGTTTTCATCTGATTCGTAATCATGGATCAAAGTACCTCTTGGAGCTTCAATGACTCCTACACCTCTAGCTTCACTTGCTTTTGTTGGCACATTTATTTTTCCTGTATAGATGTCTTCATCTTTCAGTAATTCTTCTATTCGTTCAACTGTATAAAGACATTCTATGAGTCTAGCGTAATGGTAATAAAGAGGACCTTCTTTTATCTCTCTTTCTCCAATCTCTTTAAATCTTTGCCATTCTTCATGGGCTTCGGGGGTGCTTATGCCTTCTATCAAGTTCATTCTAGCGAGAGGTCCAACCCTATAAACTCCATCTTCAAAACCTCTCTCCTGATAGTACGGAAATTTCATGTAGCTCCAATCTTTAGAACGCTCAGAAATAACTTCGTCATACTTTTTAGGATCAGTTAATGCTAGTTCAGATCCATCATTGTCAACTATTTTTAATTTCCCATCATAGAATTCTAGTTCTCCATTTTCATCAACTAAACCCATATATCCTGTAGAGTGGGATGCAAATGTATCTAGATTTTCTTCCATTGCAGAATAGATTTTTTTCAGTATATCGATCGTATCCTTAAGATATGATTTCATGTTTTCAGTCTTGTCTAAAAAATCTTCTCCTTTTTCTCTATACATATTTTGATTTGCCCCTCCCGCAACAGAAAGTTCAGGATGTACTTTTTTTCCTCCTAGAGTACCTATTATGCCTTGACCGAAACTCCTCAATGCTATTCCTCTATCTGCTAGTCCTTCATTTTCTTGCAAGACTCCAAAAATATTTCTTTCCTCTGGAGAGACATCAAAACCAAGAACTAAATCTGGACTTGAAAGGTAAAAGAAACTTAAGCTATGTGACTGTAATATTTGTGCCATATGTAATAATTCCCTAAGTTTATGCGCGGGTTCAGGAACATCTGCACCGACCAAATCATCACAGGCTTTAGAAGCTGCTAGTTCATGACTGACAGGACATATCCCACAAATACGCGAAGTCATTTCAGGCATTTCCCAAAGAACTCTACCTTGAACAAATTTTTCGAACGCCCTGAACTCAGTCACATGAAATCTAGCTTCATCCACCATTCCTTCATCATCTAATTGAATACTTATTTTGCCGTGGCCTTCTACCCTAGTTACAGGATTTATTTCTTTTATTTCTCCCATCTTAAACACCTCTAATATCTCAATTTATCTTTATCTAATTTTGGAGTTTTTCCGGCTAAAAGTTCCTCAAAACCATACTTTATCATCTCTGCTGATGGTGGACAACCCGGAATGTATCCATCTACCTCAACGACTTCATCTACTGCTACTGCTTTTTCAGTCAGTGTAGGTATCAGATCGCTATCTGGGACCTTGCTTTCCTTATCACCTTTCTCCCTATAACATTCCTCAAGAATTTTGTCTACTGATTCGAAATTACGCATGGTCATTATGCCTCCAAAACAGGCACAATCGCCCCAAGCTATCAATATATCACACTTTTCTCTTAGATCTTCAGCGACTTCAACATTTTCATCATTAGTTATAGTTCCTTCTAAAATCCCGATCTCGACTTCTTCGAATTCTTTGATGTCCATTATAACATGACTAGATTGAAATTCAA
>CAZRSB010000086.1:0-5206 GCA_964602715.1 uncultured Thermoplasmata archaeon
TTTAGCCTTTACTCGTCGAAGGTGCACAACCTATAAATATTGGAAACACTATTGGCCTAACTTTATAAAATTTTTCTAAAATAGGAAAAATCATCGCTCCAATGAATGGAGCTAACGAAGAAACCAGCAGCAATGGGAAATCTAGTTTTAACATAAACAACACTTTATTAATTAGTTTTTTGTCTAGTTCACAACTTTCTCATTTTTCTATTTTTCGGTTAAAAAGAACACAAAAAACGAATCTGCCAATAATGATAGTCAAATAATGAAGGGTGAACTAATTAGACATGCTATATAAGGTAAAGTAGCCTTTTACTTCCTAGTGATTTTTGCACTGCATTCTTGAGATTTTTTTCATAACACGGCTGACATCCCTGATCTTCTTCGTGTCCTCAATAGGACAAACCTATTTTACTCGTGGACCACGTCCAATTTGTTCTGAAGACTTTCCTGATCTTCTACCTTTTCTAGATCTCATATATTATACCTTGTTTGTACATAAATGAGTAAAAATACCTGGTAACATAGAGCAAAAAGTCACGCTTTACGTGATAATCTCGATCTACTTATAACCCTTTACGACTACAAATGATCCCTCCCCATAGCCGACTTCAGGTTCCTCTACTTCCTCCAACGAATCTGGATATTGAAATAAAGTCTGGTAATACTCGAGATTAGAGAATCCTGCCTCAGTCAAAAATTCCGTGACTTCATCTACAGAGTAAAACTCAGCTTCTTTGTAGAAAACATTTTGGTCTTTTCTTCTCCGGTATTTCTTTCCTAAAGAGCTATTCTTATCTACGAAGCCTATGATGATCATCCCATCTGATTTTAAGATTCTAAAAGACTCCTTCAGAGCTGATAAAGGATCATCGAAAAAACAGATAGTGGTCACAATCGATGCAAAATCGAAGCTGGAAGACTGAAAGGGCATATCTTCACCGACTCCTTGAACCACTTGAATACCTCTTGAATCTGCGATCTTCAGCATCTCTCTAGAAGGATCTATACCGTATTGTATAGAAAATGGCTCGGAAAATCTCCCGCTTCCGACACCTATATCTATGCCTTTACCTTTACTAGGGAGAAACTCATCTACTGCTTTTAATTCTGATCGGTAGGCAACTTCATTATTTTCGAACCAGAGCTCATAACACTCAGCATGTGTTTCAAATGGTCGCGATTTTTCCTCCATGACTGCACAATGAATAATTATTTATTTCATCTTTCTCCCTATTCAACTCTCAATAGGTTCTTCCGGTATGATCATCAAACCATCTGATCTGTCAACGATCTCAACCTTGACTCCAAAAACAGATTCTATATTCTTTGGATCGAGAATATCTACATCGCCAGCGGCAAATATTCTCCCCTCTTTCAACATCAGTATTTTACTGCTGTATCTAGCTGCAAGATTTAGATCGTGCATCGTCATCACAATTGAGATACCGTTCTCCTTTTGTTGATTTACGACATCTAGAACTTCTAATTGGTGCTTGAGGTCGAGACTGCTTGTAGGCTCATCTAAAAGAAGTATATCGGGATTTTGTGCAAGAGCTCTAGCTATCAGAACTTTCTGTTTTTGACCGCCGCTGATCTCACCTATATTTTTCATAGCTATGTGTTCTAGACCTAACCTGCTTATCGTGTTGGAGACCGTCTCTAGATCCTTCTCACTGGGTTTCCAACTACCGTGCGGGTTTCTACCCATGAGCACCGTATCAAAAACTGTTGTTGGGAAACTTTTAGATCCTGCCTGAGGAACGTGTCCTATCTCTCTCGCTATCTTGGCCATACTCAGCTCATTCAAGGATTCATCATCGATCATTATGGTGCCTTTTTGTGGTTTAAGTATATTATTTATGCACTTGAGCAGTGTTGTCTTTCCAGAAGCATTGGGACCTATGATAGTGAGCATCTCGCCTTTTTTTACACCGAAACTCACTTCCTCTAAGACTGGTGTACTGTTGTAGGAAAACTGGAGTCCATTGATTTTCAATTTCACCAGTATTCCCTCCCTATTATGACTAGATATATGAACAAAGGTGCGCCCATAAAAGATGTTACTATACCAACAGGAAGTACGACTGGAGATATTATAGTTCTAGCAACGGTATCCGAAGCCAACAGCAACACCGCACCGATGATGCAGGAAGAAGGTATCAGGTATCTTTCATTTCCTCCAATCACTCTTCTTACCATGTGGGGAACGACCAATCCGACGAAGCCGATGACTCCCACAAAAGAGATTATCAGAGCTGTGACAAAACTAGAGATGAGCATACCATGGAGCCTCAACTTTTCGACATCTATACCTAAAGCTTTTGCTGATTCGTCTCCTGAATCGAGAACTTCGTAGTCCCAACTTTTTCTTAGGAAATAAAGTGTCGAGGGTATAACCACAAGAGATATCAATCCTAATTCTATCCAGTCAGCTCTAGCTACGTCGCCGAAGGTCCAGAAAACTATAGAAGCGAGCTGTACATCGTCCGCAAAGTACTGTAAGGCTGTATATCCTGCGGTGAACAAGGATCCCAAAGCTACGCCGGTCAATATCATGGTCGCCGGAGATGCGTTTTTGTACTTCGCTAAAAGAAGGATGACAAAAGTAGCCACGAGGGAAAATGCAAATGCAGATATCGTGATGATATAAGGATTGTTAAATATGACCGCATCTTCTGCTGCGCTTTGAGTTGTGCCTGCACCTAAAACTATAACGGCGAATGCAGCACCGAATGCCGCCGCATTCGAAATTCCTAGTGTAAAAGGTGAACCTAGAGGATTCCTTAAAATCGTCTGCATCGCTGCACCTACAACGGCCAATCCCGCTCCAGCCGCAATAGCTGCAAGAATTCTCGGCATCCGGATGTTCCAGATTATCCTGTTAAAACGGGTATCAGTGCCGATGAGCGTGGATACCGCTTCAGCGATCGACACATCCGCGGGTCCGATAGTTAGCGAAAAAAGAGCTATAGAAACGAGTAGGACTAGTGATAGCAAAAAGAAGTATACTCTCTTATGGGAGTGTTCTTTGTATTTCCTTAATATCTCTTCACTGATCTTCTGTTCTTCTACAGCCATGCTTACCTCTTTTCCTCGATCTTATAATTCAGTGAATCCACCTAGATCTCTTTCCATATCTTCATAGACGGGCTCGCCCACCAACATCTCATATATTTCATCTGCTTTTTCTTCAGTATCTATATCACTGAATTCTTCCGGGTACAGGACGGATCCAACGTGATAGGAATTGGCTAGTACTGTTCCATAGTTTATATGATGCCAGTTGTACGGAAGTATACCATATAGATTTCCTTCTTGGAACGCTTTTATCTCTTGATAAACCGAGCCATCCAAGTCGATCATGTCTTCAGTGTAACTGCCCATGTCTACAAAAACTATATCAGGGTCCCAATCTAATATCGCTTCTTCGTCTACCATCGCATGATCTGTGCCCAATTCTTCAGCGACATTTTTAGCGCCTGCAAATTCGAAGGGGGCGTAATCGCCGTACGTACTTCTTAGATCATGGGTCCCCCTATGTAATACACCTCCAACATAGACATCAGGTTTCTCATCTGAAGGGATATCTTTCGTTCTACTTTGAAGGTCTTCAATAGTCGAATCTATATAATCTATTATTTCGTCGGCTCTGTCCTCTCTGTCTAATACCTCACCTATCAACTCTAAGCTTCCATAGAACTCGTCTCTATTCTCTCCCAGGTCACCTACACTTAGGTCTATAGTCGAGACACCCGTTCGTTCCTGGTATCTGTCAGCTTCTTCAGCAGAAGACGCCCGAAATATTATATCTGGATCTTTATAGGTGATGAGTTCCATATCTCCTCCGTGTATGGGACCTATCGATTCATGTTCCGATAATTGAGGATTAGCATACGCGTATGGTCTCCCAGTTGGATCTCCTTGTTCATATTCCTCCACGCCTGCAAGTAGCTCTGTAGCTCCCATATACGCTATTAGCCTCATACATCCAGAACCTACCGCTGCAATACTTTCTACATCTTCAGGCACATCGACTTCACGACCTGCCATGTCCGTAATTTGAATAGTTTCTACGTCTTCATCTTGGGTATCTAAACATCCTACACTTATCACTGATATCAAAAGGATCAATACCATCAATATCGCTATTTTACTTTTCATTCTCTATCACCTCTAACTTTTATGCCATGACCATCAAGTTCAAAATATTCCTTATCACCGCAGAGTAAGCATAAGATATCTCCATCTTTCTTCACAGTTCTAGTACTCATCACACTTTCTCCACAGCGATCACATGTGTAACTCTCGTGTATAGGCGCGTATTCTGGTATTTCAACGCTTTTGTTTTCTATCTTGAAGAGTTCGTCGCTATCTATGTCTATGATATAATGAGAAACTTTTTTTCCTAGTTCTGAAAACCTATTCTTTTGTTCTTCAGTAGCTTCTCTTTCGGTCACGACTTTTTCGAAAAGTTCTTGATACTCTGGAAACTCACCGCTCCACCGGTCTCTAGCATCTTTTTTAGGTATAATTCTTAAGCCTTCACCGCTTCTTTTCGTAAGAGTTACTGCGGTCTTACCTAAGTCTTTGAATATCAATGAATTGTTGCCAAAGGAGCAACCTGTAACGATTTGAACTCCATCAGTTGAACAGTTGTTTGTTTCAACAATGGCTAGAACTTCTTCCATACCTTCTGATTCAATATCCATTTTTTTGATAGCAGTGTAAGAGGATTTCACTCCAAAAGCGAGTCCAGGACAATAGTGCCCGTGTAAAAGGGCGGCTTTATCCAAAAGAGCATGTAGATCTTCATTTTTTATCAAGCTATATATCTCAGTACGGGGTGAATCAGACTTCGCCATTGTATCTACCTGGTGAATCACACAGGCGTATTAATACTTTTTCTTTTTTAGTAACACGATTGACATAGTAATTTGTTACAAGTAATACTAAGTTCCGGCTCGAATTAAAGTGGAAGGCGCAACTTATTTGTAATTGCGTCGCGTGAGTAAATCTCTGATTTACGAGTAAATGGAACTTTGTTCCATTGCGTCATCTACAACTAGACAAGGACACTAACAACCAAAAAAAAGTCGTGTCCTTGACTATAACAAGAAATTTATTAACTATAACATCCTTAACGATCCGAGATAATATGAGTGACACCACGAGGTTCGGAGTTTCCGTCCCATCGGATCTGATG
>CAZRSB010000087.1:0-5084 GCA_964602715.1 uncultured Thermoplasmata archaeon
AAAGCGATGGTTTCGTAAACCATAGAGCGCGGGTTCAAATCCCGCCGGTGGCTTAGCCTTTTATACATATCTAGTTCAAAGCCAAATTGATCCAATCAAATTGTTTATGTTAGATTATATTACCTATCACTCATCGACATTTAAACATTTTTACTTTTGATAGAAGCTTCTCTGAATTTTGAGATTTATAGACAATGGAGATGGAGGGTATAATTTACTCCTCTTCCAATCCAACTAAAAGTTGATCTCGCAAACATTCTATATCTAAATATCGGAAAAACTGATCTTACCCTCCTGTGACGGGAGGCATAACGGCGATTTCATCACCATCTTTTAAAGGATCTTTTTTATCACTTCTATCTTTATTGACAGAGACGAGAAGGTGATCTTCCATCTCTTTTAATTCAGGATATCTTTCATAGATGATTTCCATCAAGTCTTCTACGCGAGAATTAGTTTTTATAGTTATATCTATGTCTTTTTCCCCTACTGCTTGTCTAGCCGAAGCGAAAAATTTCACCTTGACTTCTAACTCTTTTGACATGTTTTGTCTATTTTGGTCAACTTCTATTTAAACTTTTATTATTTAGGAGATGAAGAATCCAAAATGATTAAATGTAAATTATCCCTTACATGATTTGATGGGATTTAAAATACAGATATCAAACCATACACCTAACGTAACCAATAACTTAAATGAAATACTGGAAGATTTTCTTTTAGATATAGGGTATCTCTCTGGAAGAAAAACCGGTGAAGAACTATATGAAAGCGTACCCTTTAAGCTATGGACTGATTGTTTTCTTGAAAAACCGGAAAAATTCAGAACAATGGATGAATTAGCAGTGATGCTGGATACTACAAAGCCGACCATCTACAGGCATCTGAATAAACTAAAAGCTTTGAAATTGATAGAGGAAAAAGAGATGACTATAGAGGACAATGGAAAGGTAGATAAAAAAGGATTTAGACTCAGACAGGGTGATCTTTCTAAGGCATGGCATATCACCGAATTGACCGTTGAGTCGAATCTCAAACGGTACAGAGAGACTGTCGAAAGGATAGATCTACTTTCCTCTGGAGAGAAAGTCATAATATCTCGGACCTGTCCTAATTGTGGTGAGGATATCAAAAAAGTTCAAGATCGAGAGGGTGGTGGCTGAAGTTGGTAAATATCAGTTACCGATCAACAATGGATTCACGATATGAGAACAGATCGGTACCAACTGAAGAAGATTCAATGATCAAGATCAGATATAAAAAAACTGAAAAGGAAGATAAGAAGAAAAAGATACCTATTTTGTGTGATCTACGTGCCTATAGAGATAGATGCGGACTCGATCGAAGGTAGGATAATCAAAATCCTGATGAAGGGAAAACCTGTTACTCTTGAAGATGTGGCAGATAGATTAAAAGTTTCCAAATCAAAAGTGAAAAGAGCCGTTAAAGCATTGATCTCAAGAGAGATAATTAGCCTAGATGAACTTCCGGATAAAAAATATCTAAGGCTAAAAAGAAGAGATATCAGATTTTATGGAAGCAATCCTACCCAGGAACAAAAAATCAAAAAGAAGAAGAGTAGAAGAGGTAAAAAAGAAAAAGATAGAGGATCAAAGAAGAGCAGAGACATGATGTATGGTTGAGTTAGGAAAAGTATAAATACATCCCCCCTTGTATCCCTTTTTGAAGTCGGAATCACAAATCACGATAACACCCTCCCACCCCCCCCTTTCCTATTATTTTTTGACTTTTTCTTTCCTTGATTAGAGCTCTAATATTGCATTGTTCAAAATCTCATTTTTCGCCAACTAGATCACTAGAATCAAACAAAAAAACAAAATAAAGAGAAAGAGTGGTGGGGCCGCCGAAATTCGAATTCGGGTGCCTACCGCCCCACGGTAGAAGGATCGACCAAGCTACCCCACGGCCCCAGTAAGAAAATAAAAAAAAGATTTTAGTATTTCATCACTTCGTCTATCAGATCTTTATGGCTCAATAACATTCTTCGACAGCAGTAACGTTCTATACCTAGGTCATCCATCACTTCTTCTGGTCCTTCACCATTTTCTACTCTGTTCTTATAAACATCATAGACATTACCGATGACTTTTCCACATGTGAAACATCTTACAGGGATGATCATATTTTTTCACCTGTAAGATTTTTGTCTTCTGCCCCTTGCTCCAGGACCCATGGGTTGCTTGGGCAATTTTCTTCTTGGATCTGATATGAGTAGACTTCTATCATATTCTTTGAACAGTTCTTCAAGTTCTGGATCTTCTAGGTAGTCCACAAGGCAGTTAGCGATGGCTGTTCTTGCAGCATCTGCCTGTCCCATTATGCCTCCACCGTTAACTACTACATCTATATCTATCTCATCAGCTCTTTCGCCTACCAATTTAACAGGTTCTTTTATTTTAAGTTGGGCCATCTCAGGATCGTATATCTCTAATGGTTTAGTGTTAACTCTGACCCTGCCTTTACCTGGTCTTATTGTAGCTTTAGCGATCGCTTCTTTTTTCTTGCCCGTTCTTGTAATATGTTCTTTATCTGTCATAATTCAACACCTAAAATTCAGCCCCAAGGTGTCTGGAAATTTCTTCGAGAGTAAGACCCAATTTTCCAGCAGCGTCCTTAACATCGGGGTCGATTATCTCCTCATCTTTCAACTCAGAGGGCATCCCGATATAAGCATGTAACCTTTTAAATGCTTTTCGCCCTCTAGGTTTTTGATGTGGAACCATACCTCTTACGCTTCTCTTGAATATCCTTTCTGGTCTTCGGGGAAAGTACGGACCGTTCATCTGTTTGCCTCTTGCTCTTCTCTGTTCGTACTTATCTAGTATCTTTTGCTTATCTCCGACTATGAATATCTTCTCCGCGTTGATCACTTTTATTTCCTCACCATCAAGTATCTCACTAGCTACTTGGCTGGCAAATCTTCCCAACACTTTGTTTTTTCCATCATACACTTTCATTGAAATCACCCCATGATCTTTATATTGCTGCCTTTAGGTTTTTGTTCTGCCAGCTCGCGGAGTTTAAAAAATTCTCCACCAGCTTCCGCTATGCTTTTCTCTGCACTCTTACTGGCTCGGAACGCCCCGACGGTTACTTCCTTTTTAAGTATACCGGCTCCAAGTACTTTTCCTGGAACCACGATAGTTTCACCTTCTTCTGCATGACGCTCAATCTTGGATAGATTGATCTCCGCCCATTGTTTAGAAGGTTTTTCTAACCTTTCCGCGACGTCTCGCCAGATAGATGCTTCTTCTTCTCTTGCCTGATCTTTGAGTTCTTTGATCAGACTTACCAAATTTGGATTTGTTTTCTTTTCTATTGCCATATCTGACTCCTCCGACATGGGAAAGGAAAACTTTTCAGATTTCCTTCACCTTTTGTTCGTCTTAGAGTGTCTCATTTGAGGGAATGAGGTTATTTATAAATGTTGTCGTTGAGATAACATATTATTCGGATGTCAGCTTCTCCCAAACATCTGAAGGCTTTAGGCATGCAGCAATAGAAAAACTGAGGGAAAAGAAATTATCTCTGGATCTGGACCCAAGAACGACCTGCTTTGTGAGAGAAATAGAGGATCGGAGCTCGAAAAAGTCGAGTTAAAAAACTTTGAAAGCAATTAAAAATTTTTGAGTGAGCTGAAACGACATGGGGGAACTTTTTTAAAACGGTTCTTGAAATTAAAATGCGATAAGATGACAGAAGAAGACGAAAATGAACAATCCGATGAAGGAAAAGATAAGGAAGAAAAAGACTTGAGAGAAGAGATTCGAGAACGGATGGAAGAAAGAAGAAAAGAGATAGAAAAAAGAGAAGGTCTTGATCCATCTAGAGGTCGAGGAGCTCAAAATCCAATGGCACAGATGATGCAAGGGATGATGGATCGTGGTGGTAGGCGATCTCCAGCGAGAGGAACACAGGGACAAGAGAAACTAGCTGAAGAAATAAGAAAATTGAGAGTCGAGTTGGAAGGTATAAAATCAGAACTTAAAGGGATCAGAGAAGAACTTAAAGATTGAGGAGATACGAAATATTTTTAAAATAGAATCTCTCTACCCAAATTGCCTATGAGGTAAGGTGAAGAAAAAGGAGGAATAAGAATATGACAGGATTGAAATTGGTAAGTCTAGAATTTGATGATGGTGAAAAAATTCCTAGAAAATATGGCTATGAGGTGGAAAATATCAATCCTCCTCTAGAGATAAGTGGAGTACCTGATGATACAAAATCACTTGCTCTTATTATGGATGATCCCGATGCGGTCAAGCCCGCTGGAAAAGTATGGGATCATTGGGTGATCTGGAATATCGAACCAAATACTAGCCAGATAGGAGAAGACGAGGTACCACCAGGTGCAGTTGAAGGTAAGAATGATTATAATGAACAGGGATATGGAGGTCCGAATCCTCCTGATAGAGAGCACACCTACAAGTTCAAATTGTACGCTCTAGATAGAACAATCGACCTTCCACGTAATTCTAAAAAAGAGGATCTCGAAGATGAGATGAAAGGCCATATATTAGATAAAGCACTGCTAGAAGGCACCTTTAAGCCATGAAAAAAACTTTCTTACCTATTTTTTAGCCTTTTTTCCTTGAACTGGACGTCCTATACGATTTTGTTAACAAATCTTTTTATTTTATCATCGCTGATATTCCTACCGATCTCATCTTCATGTATCTCCAGTGTTCCTTTAGGTTTCTTTTCACATAATTTTTCCAACTCTCGAAAGGTCTTTTCTCCACCGCTTCCACCATGTGTACAGAAAAAACTGACATTGCTAAACATATCTCTATTATTCAAAATGAATGTTCTAACAGCAGGAGAAGGCTTATTCACCTAAAAACAGGCAGGAGGAGGCTCCTTCCTTCAGGGAGGAGAGGAATGCCACTTTTACTTACCCCTCCCTTGAATATTTAAATAGAAAAAAAAACATTACTAAAGATGGATGCGTCGGACAATCAAGATCAAACTCTCCCTGGAAAACCGGGAATGTCTAGAGAAAACTGTGCAACAGTTCAAAAAAGCATGCCAGATGACTGTCGAAGAAGGATGGGATGAGAACG
>CAZRSB010000088.1:0-4932 GCA_964602715.1 uncultured Thermoplasmata archaeon
GAGTTCACAGTACCTCAGTGTTTACCTCATCTATATCTTCAAAATCAGGATCGCCTGAGTATAATACCTCGCAGTCACTCATTATCGCAGTAGCTATATGAATCGCGTCGGCATAAGACAGCTCCCTAGTATCTCTTTCATAATACTTATCCCGTAACTCCGCTGCGTATTTAGCCACTTTGGAATTAACCGGCAATATCGTTAAATTATCGAAGGCCTCGATAGCATGGACCGTTCTATCGGAGAGTTCTCTATCATATTTCTTTTTAATTCTATATTTGACCTCCATGACAACTGTAGATGAGATAACCCCATCTCTTTTTTCAAGTTTTTTTATGACTTTTTCGGCCTTCTTGCTCTTTTCACCTTCAGAAAAGAACTCTATCCATACCCAAGAATCGATGAAGATCATATCAACTCAACTTGCTCCATTTGTCTTTCGAACTTTCGATCATATCCTGTATCTCTGCCTCATCAAACTTTATCTTTTCCCGCAACTGTTTCAGTTCCTCCAAAGGATCTTCGATCTCCGGATACAATATGACTTCTTTTCCGATAACATCGAAAGATATCTTCTTACCAGATTCTAGACCCAATTTTTCTCTTATAGATTTAGGTATGGTGACCTGTCCCTTTTTAGAGATCTTAGCCTTTTCAACCATTATATCATCTTTACTTTTAGAAGTTTTGTAAAGATATTTATTGTTTTTCCTTACTAGCTCAAAGATGTATATGTTGTTGATTGAACACCTCTTTTAGATATCAAGTCGTACGTGCCTAAATTCGATAGAAGAGATGAATGCGAAGTAGGTTGGTTGGAAATAGATGTTGAAAAAGAGACTGATAAGAGGTCGGATCGCAGGTTTGAATAAGAAATATTCATACTGGTTTTCCTTTTCTTTTCTAGTTGTTTTTATCTAATTTAGAGTTTGATTATTCAAATGAAAGATTTTAAATAATATAGCAATATTCAAGCATCAAACTATAATATATCACTAGGTAACTGAATAAACCTACCCTGCAAAATGGTGTGATAGATGAAGAAAGGCGGTCCTGGAAAAAGAAAAAAACAACAGCCAAAGATGTTGCCTCTCCTCAAAAGACTTGGAGGATATGGAAAGGATCACTGGCTGAAGATCTTCGGAGTAATGATAGCCGTAATAATATCCACTGCTTTGGGTCTTATACCTCCCTGGTTGATCAGGTATGGTATCGACGAGATGATCTTAGAAGGCGACATAGGAAGTCTTTGGATCGTTGGTGCGGCGATGATCGGAACGGCTCTTCTCAAAGGTTTCTTTGATTTCGTTAAAAGTTATATTTCCGAGTATATCGCTCAAAATATCATCCACGATATCAGAGTTGAGCTTTACGAGCACATGAACAACCTTTCTTTTTCCTTTTATGATGAGACAAGGACAGGGGATCTGATGGCGAGGATAACTACAGATACTGATTCGCTGCATCGTTTCTTGGGGAGAGTCAGCATGTTCATCAGTGAGAATATATTGACGATCACAGGTATCTTGATAATCATGTTGATTTGGGATTATAGATTAGGACTTCTCTACATAATGATGCTCCCATTGATGGTATTCGGTATGTTGATCTACGCGAAAAGAGTTAGACCCATGTTCAGAAAAGTAAGGAAAACCTTCGCGGGATTGACACATCTTGTTCAAGAAAATTTTGTTGGTATAGAAGTGATAAAGTTATTCGGTAGAGAAGAGAAAGAAAAGAAAAAATTCGATGAAGAAAATCAAAAGTATGTAGATACTAACATCAAGGCTTCTAAGATCTCGGCTAGATGGATGCCCTACGTTAATTTTCTGGTAGGTGTCAGCAGTGCATTGGTCGTTTGGTACGGTGGTCGTTTGGTTATAGATGGTACCATTTCGTATGGAATATTGGCTGGTTTTCTTAGTTACATAGCAATGTTGATAAGACCAGTTAGACAAACGGGTATGATGATAAACTTTTCAAGCCAGGCCGCGGCAGCTGCTGAAAGAATATTTGAGGTGCTTGACATCGAGCCGGAGGTCGAGGACGATCCCGATGCCTATGATCTACCACCTGTGAAAGGTGAGGTAAAATTCGAAGATGTTTATTTCTCTTACAAAGAAGGAAATCAAGTTCTAAAGGATATAAATTTGGAAGTGAAACCTGGAGAAACAGTAGCAGTGGTAGGACCTACTGGCGCAGGAAAGACCACTCTATTACATCTCCTTCCTCGATTTTACGATCCTGAGAATGGTAAAATAATGATCGATGGACACGATATCAAAAAAGTAACTTTAGATAGCTTGAGAAAACAAATAGGTATAGTTCTACAGCACACGTTTTTGTTTGGAGCATCTATCAGAGAGAATATATCCTATGGAAAACCAGATGCCAATATGGAGGAAATAATGAGATGTGCTAAGATAGCTCAGATACATAACTTTATTGAGTCACTTCCTCTAGGTTACGAAACACCTATCGGTGAGAGAGGAGTGGATATTTCAGGAGGTCAGAGGCAAAGATTGGCTATGGCGAGAGTTCTCTTGACCGATCCTTCCTTATTGATATTAGATGAACCGACATCTAGTGTTGATGCGGAAACGGAAGACAAGATGCAGAAAGCGATGAAAGAAGTCATCCAGGATAGGACCACCTTCGTCATCGCTCACAGACTGTGGACAGTGAAAAATGCGGACAAGATCCTGGTTTTGAAGAACGGTGGGATAGTCGAGAAGGGGACTCATGAAGAACTCGTCCAAAAAGACGGTGGATTTTACAAACGTGTTTATCACCAGGTATTAGAAGAAGATGTGAATAAAGAAGAGGGTGAGTCTTCATGAGGGGAGGATTCGGCAGGAGGATAAGATCCGATTCAGAGGGAGATTTCTCCCTTAAGGAATTGGATAAAAGGGCATTGAAATTCTTATTCAAATACATGAAAATGCACACTAAAACTTTAGTGATCGCTATAATCAGTATGTTGATCGTGAGTATAGCAAGTCTCATCGGTCCTTATCTAATAAAAGTAGCTGTAGATGATTATATCATGGTCGAAGACCTCAGCGGTTTGAATCTGATCTTCATCTTGATGATATTATCCTATGCGGTTTTTTGGCTATTTTCCTATTTCCAAACATATCTTGCCAATTGGGTCGGTCATCAGATAGTAGGAGAGATACGAGAAGACCTGTACGAACACATGCAGGACTTACCGATGCAATTTTACAATGACAGAAACACCGGAGACATCATGGCCAGGGTGACACACGATGTGAACGCTCTCTCAGATGTGGTATCTAACGGTTTCATCCATCTTTTAAGCGATATATTTTTGATGGGAGGTATCATGATAGTCATGTTGATCCTGAATGTAAGGTTAGCTCTAGTTAGTTTCATCACGATACCATTCATATTTTTTGTAGTGTATTTCCTTGGGAAAAAGATGCGAGTCGCTTATAGAGATGTCAGAGAAAGATTGGCTGAATTGAATGCAGACGTTGAAGAAAACCTTTCAGGTATCAGACTGGTTCAAGCTTTAAATCGAGAATCCATAAATACAGGTAAATTCAGCAAATTGAGCTGGAAGAATCTAAAAGCTAATCTGAAAGCCGCGACTTACTTTTCATTATTGTTTCCTATCATGACACTCAGCAAAGTTTTTGGAGAAGCATTAGTTTTAGGATATGGTGGATGGGGCGTAGTTCAAGGTACAGTTTCACTAGGAGTTCTTTTAGCTTTCATGGATTACGTGAGAAGGTTCTTTGGTCCTTTAGCTGATCTGAGTCAGGTATTCAATACTTACCAATCCGCTGGAGCCTCTCTAGATAGAATTTATGAATACATGTCTGTTGAACCAGCTATAAAAGAGGCAGAAGATCCCTTTGAACCTGATGAAAAACTTGAAGGTGAGATCGAATTCAAAGATGTCAGTTTTGCTTATGATGATGCAGATGTGATCGAAAATTTGGATCTCAAAATAGATTCGAACGAAATTTTAGCAATCGTCGGTTCAACAGGTGCGGGGAAAACGACTATCGTTAACTTGTTAACAAGACTTTACGACGTTCATAGTGGCCAGATATTATTAGATGGTATAGACTTGAGAAAATATAAAATAGAATCATTGCGAAAACATATAGCGGTAGTTCCTCAGAATGTTTTTCTTTTCGATAAAACGATAAAAGAAAATATCAGATTTGGTGATCCTGAAGCTACAGATAGAGAAGTGAAGGAGGTCGCTAAAAAAGTTCAAGCTCATGACTTCATCAAAGATCTTCCAGAGGGATATGAAACGAGAGTCGGTGAAGAAGGTGTTAAGTTATCTGGTGGACAAAAACAATTAGTTTCCTTTGCACGAGCAATGTTAGCTGATCCCGATGTATTAATTTTGGACGAAGCGACCTCGAGTGTAGATGCTTATACAGAAGCCATGATACAGGATGCTATGGACGAACTCTTGAAAGACCGAACGGTGTTGATGATAGCACACCGTTTCGCCACTCTAGATAAAGCCGATAGGATCTGTGTTTTGGAAGATGGAAAACTGGTCGAATCCGGGAGTCACGAAGAGTTGATGAGTGAGTCTGACATTTATAGGGAATTGTATGAGAGGCAGAAAAAGTGATGGAATCGAAAATTCAATAACTTTAAATAAATGATAATATTATAGTATGGTACTATAATATAGGAGCCTTATCATGGAGAAAAATTGTTCGAATCGAGGAGAAAAAAAAGAGATTCCTAACAAATACATCAAAGCGCTACACTGCCCTAAGAGATGGAAGATCATCGATATAATCGGAGAAGAAAAGGTAAGTACGAAGAAGATCAAAGAAGAGATGAAAAATTTAGATGTCGAATTGAGTTCTTCCAATCTGTATTATCATCTATCTGAGTTAAAAAAAGCAGGGATAATAGACGTTGCTGAATACA
>CAZRSB010000089.1:0-4618 GCA_964602715.1 uncultured Thermoplasmata archaeon
GATTTCATCCCTTTGTCCGCTCGGCTAGTAAGCCTCGGGACTGTTTGGATTTCATCCCTTTGTCCGCTCGGCTAGTAAGCCTCGGGACTGTAAGGACAAAGTCCTGCAAAACTAGCCAAAGACGTAGAAAAATTCAGTAAAAGTTACGTCTTTAACTATACTCAGGCTCTTTACTTAGATAAGGATTACCATCAATCAAATATCTTAGTTTCCATTCTTTAGCTTCGTCAGCATAGTCTATATTTATCCTTTTGGCTTTTAATATATCAAAAGACTCTGATTTTCCTGACTCTGCTAAAAAAAGTTCATCATTTAGTAGATCTATACCATTCATTTTGTCATCTATATCCATAGCGATACATAACTTTCCTGGCCCATTAGTAAGTTCAATAGGTTCATCTTCGTTCTTTATCTGGATATTTCTTCTTTTTTTCATCAAATTGATCCCATATATCGGCTCTATTGCTCTTATGAACACACTTTCTGGCTTTCCTTCATCTTCAGTGATCACATTGAAACAATGATACATGCCATAAATCAGATAAACATATGCATGTCCAGGAGGACCAAACATGATCTCTGTTCTTTCAGTAACATTTCCTTCAGCCGAATGAGATGCTGGGTCTCTTTCCCCTAAATAAGCTTCTGTTTCGACTATTTTTCCACCTGTTATTCCTTCTGGATTTTTTCTGATCAAATATTTACCTAAAAGATTTCTTGCAACTTTTTCAGTTTCTCTTCTGTAAAAGGACTTATCTATTTTTTCCAAATCTGTGATTGAAGTCTTCTCTATTTCATTATTCATTTTATCACTAAATTTAAAAATGATAATTAAAACTTTCTGGCAAAGAAAAGAATTTAAGGATATAGTTTAATAGGAGGAAATCAATGCCTTTCTGATAACGTTAGCCAGATGGAGTTTGAAATAATGGATATCGACGAAATTGAAGAGATACTTGGAAAAGAATTATCGGATACAGGATGGCGATTCAAACATTGGAAGAGAGATGATACTATTGAATTTAGAAATACCGCTGCAGATCTTCCAGAAGAAAAGAAAGATGAGCTTATAAACGACTTTCTTGCTGACCTAGATGAAGATAACTACCGATCTTTTCTTTCAGGAAAACTTTGTTTAGAAAAAAGAGATGGCAAAATAATCAAAAAAAATATTGATGGAGAAGGAAAACCACAAGAAGAGGGCCAGATATTGACCGAAGAAGAGGCAAAAGATTTATTGAGAAAAAGTATAGAACGTATAGATTCAGACTTGATACCTACTAACAGAGCGATGATTGATAGGGAAGAAATAGTCGATATTTTCAGCGAGCGAGTAAGAGGACTAAAACTTATAACGATCAATATGAAAGGGAACAAGATCATAACCCTTACAGATAAAGGTGGCCTCCAATTTGAAACTCAGTGATAAATTATTAAATATCTAATATCTCCTTATCTACATCATGCACTTTGTATTCTATGATTCTCATCATATAACATAATCTATCAAAAAGAAAAATGCATCATCAAAAATTTACTCTGTTACCCTTCAGTTTCTTCTTCTGAAAAGTATTTCTTACAATTACCACATAAGTAAGAACCTTCTTTGGAATTTTCTATCAAAGTCTCGTTGCATATCGGGCATTTTTTGATCATATATGTTCAAATTGAGCAGGAAGTTATTTAATTTATGTGCAAGTTTGGGAGTTGACCTCATATGTCACAGACCGTTTTTTCACCTACGCTTCTATCTTCGTCTCTTATTTTCCTTTTTAATCTATCGATCTCCATCTGTTGCTCCAATATCATCGAAAAAAGAATAGATTCCATGGGATCGATATGAGCTTGTGCTTGTGAGGCAGAAGCGTGCTTTTTTGCCTTGTTAAATAATTCATCAAAAATATACTTTTCTTTACCTCTCAACGCTCTCCGGTAATTTTTCCATTCAGATTCTATCTTTTTAAGTTCGTCTCTAAAAGTGGGAACGCTTTTACCCATAGTTATCATCTATATGAACTAATGAGCTATGATATATTTAATATGACAAGGGGGAGAGGTCATCGAAATTGACATGTCATTTCGACGATGATAAGAAATTCTCTGAAAGATCTTCTTTCAACCACTTCATGTCTATATTCTCTAACATCTGAACTGCTCTTCTCAGATGATTTTCACTTTCAAATGATCCTTTGAGAAGGTGATATTGAATGTGAAATTCTGGTTCTTCTCTATTCTTAATATTTTCACTGATCATTTTAAGATACTCCTTTCCTTCTTCGATATCTTCTTTTTTTAACTTTACTAAACATAGGCCTAATGTATTCCGCAGGATGATCTCTTCGTCATCTGTCTCTTTTGCGAGTTTTAAACCTTCTTTGAATTCATGTTCAGAGCTTTCTAAGTTCCTCTTTAACAATTCGATCAAACCGATATCTGCATGATTCATAGGGCAGATATCTTCTGCTTCGATTTCTTCTCCTATATTTCTAGCTATTTTTAGATGTTTCATACCTTCTTCGAATTCTCCTTTTAATGACAATACCTTTCCTATCTGTTGGTGTGATGATGATTGGTTTCTTTGGTTTCCAATCTCCTTGGATAAATCAAGTGATTCACGGGCTTTTTCCTCTGCTTCATCCATTTTTCCTCTTTTCTCCTTCAACCTGCTTTCAATTAGTAGATTCATAGCTACGGTCAACTTATCTTCAGTTTCTTCTTCGACCTCGTAACTTTTTTGTAGGTGATATTCACATTCATCTAGGTCCCCAGTTTTTACCAATACCTCTGCCAGATTAGCATGAGCGATGATCTTACCGTGCTTATCATCTAATTCATTGTATAATTTGAGACTCTTATAATAGAATTCTGAAGCATATTTCAACTTCCCTTTCTTTAGTTTAATCATGCCCAAATTGTTTAAACAGGTAGCAAGATTCCTTTTGTCACCCACGTCTTCATAAAGTTGTTGACTCTTTTTGAAGAATTTTTTGGCTTCTTCAAAATTTCCTTTCTGATAGTACGCTAACCCCAGATTGTTGTAAGTATTCCTAAGTTCGTTTTCTTCTTTCATTTCCTTCTTAAGCTTTATGGATTTACTGAGCTGATCTATACTCTTTGCTAGTTTATCTTTCCATAAATTATTGGTTCCAAGATCGTGGTAAACATTTGATAATTCATTCTTATCTCCTATATTTTCAGCCACTTTCTTTTCACATTTGAAAACCTCTTCAGCCCTTTCGTAATCTCCTTTTCTCAGATAGATCCATCCTTTTCTACTCAATAGTCTACAAGTTTCAGTATTTTCCTTATCATGTATCTCTAGTCCTTTATCGATAAAATCAATAGTTTTATTCCAATCTCCCTGGTGATGAAAGGTCTTTGCGATCATCCTATAAATACGCTGTTTTTCTACCGTATCCTCAGTTATCCGCGATGCCTTGAGTAAATATTCTCTGCTTTTTTCAAATCTTCCTAAAAGTGTACCGGCTTTTGCGATACGGAATATTATCTTAAGAATATCTTTTTTAGTTCTACATGCCTCCTCTATCTTTGGAAAGATCCTCAGGGCTTTTTCGTATATCTCGATGGCGTCCTCATGGGCATAAATCTTTTCTGAATTTTTTCCTGCTTTGAAATAATAGTTATAAGATTTTTTAAAATTTTCTGCTTTTTCATGATGATGAGCAAATACCAAGTATTTTTCTTCAGAGTCATCATAAATCTCTTCCAAAGCTTCTACCACATCCTGGTGAAGTTTTTTCCTTTCTAACCATTTTCCCGTTCCCTGATAGATCACATCTGCAAACTGCTTATGGGTAAAGACAAAGGAGTCCTTGCTTGGATGTTCTTTCAAAATCTTGCTGTCTATGAGATCTTCAATTATATTCAATAACTCAAGCTCCTCCTTCTCGGTAGATTTAACTAGAACTTCAAATGGTATCTCTTGCCCGATTGCGCTTCCAACCTGGAGTAATTCTTTTCCTTTGTCGTCTACTCTAAAAACTCTATTTTCTATTACCTCTTGGATAGTCTTCGGCGGTTCGATATCATATAGGTTCGAGATGATCTCATCATCTTTTTGTTTGGTCATATCATTTTGTAACATTTGGTATATTGTCTCATTTATTAGCAATGGATTCCCCACGGTTTTTTCTTCTAGAGCATATAATATATCATCAGATAAATTTTCTTTATCGGCAAGGTCAATAGCTAACTCTTTTATCTCTTCAGAATTTAAGGGTTCTAGAGTAATCTTTTGAAAAATATCTTTCCTAGACATACTCTTCTTAATCTTGCTCAACGGGTGGGAGGAAGATACATCTCCAGGTCTATATGTTCCTATAATCAAGACCGGTTCATCTTTTAATCTGTCTGCTATATACTCAAAAAGGTTTAACGTTGTTTCATCAGCCCATTGTAGATCATCAAAAAACAATATCAAGGCTCTATCATCAGCTTTTCTTTTTAATAACTTTACCGTATCAAAAAAGATTGATTTTCTATTGGATTCAAAAACATTCCGGCTGCTGATATCCTTTTTTAGTGATATCGAAGACACGATGCCCGCGTTTGGACTCTCAAAAAATTTTTCAAGTGCTCTCTCTAGAGGCTTATAGGA
>CAZRSB010000090.1:0-4456 GCA_964602715.1 uncultured Thermoplasmata archaeon
ACAAATGATTAAACCCGCTCAAATTTCTACATCCCGAAAAAATTAGAAAGTCTCTCTGGAGAAGAAAATATATATCTCCTTCTTTCTTACCTTGATTGATGGTCGAGTTGGAACTAGAAGATGAAGATGGTGAAAACTTAGACTGTCCAAAGTGCGGTGAAGGATGGCTCTCAGTTGATAGAAAAGGCACGATGATATGTCAACACTGCGGTGCAAAATATCAGAGAAGAGAGCTTTTAAAAAAGATTAGAAAGAAATCTTTCTAATAATCTGATAATCCCTCACCGAGAAAAGGACAAACATTAAGAAGCCCTGATCAATTATAGGAATATGAAAATCTCTATAATAGGTACTGGGTACGTAGGGTTAGTTAGTGGTGCAGGTCTAGCTGAAAGAGGTCATAACGTTGTATGTGTCGACATAGATAAAGAAGTAGTTAACTTGATAAACAGAGCTGAATCTCCCATATATGAGAAAGGATTAGAGAGTCTTTTAGAGAAACTGGTCAATCAAGGAAAACTTGAAGCAACAACTGATATAAAAAGAGCAGTTATTGATACAGAAATCACTTTCATCTGCGTTGGAACTCCTTCAAAAAAAGATGGAAGTATAGATATAAGCAGTATAAAAAAGGCTTCAAGAGATATTGCAAAAGCATTATCTTCTAAAGAGGGATATCATGTAGTGGTTGTAAAAAGTACAGTCACCCCTGGTATAACCGATGGACCTGTGAAAGATATCCTTGAGAAAAGTGGAAAGGTTGTAGGTGAAGATATGGGACTTGGGATGAATCCAGAATTTCTAAGAGAAGGAGTTGCTCTAAAGGACTTTCTTGAACCAGATAGGGTCGTGATCGGTGGTTGGGACGAGAAAAGCAAAGAAAAAATAAAAGAGGTTTATTCGAATTTTGAAGTCCCTAAACTAGTTACAGACATTCGGACTGCGGAGATGATAAAATATGCCTCTAATTCATTGCTAGCTACAAAAATATCTTTCGCTAATGAGATATCAAGACTTTGCGAAAAAGTAGGCATAGATGTATATGATGTAATGGATGGAGTGGGTCTAGACCATAGAATAAACAGAGACTTTCTCAATGCAGGACCTGGGTTTGGAGGTAGTTGTTTTCCCAAAGATGTGAAGGCCCTAACTAATTTGGCAGAAAATCATGAAAGCTCTGCTGAACTTCTAGGTGCTGTGCTTTCTATTAATTCAACACAGCCGTTACATACTGTAGATATTTTAGAAGATGAGATAGGCGATCTAAAGGAAAAGAAGATAGCGGTGCTTGGATTGGCTTTTAAGGGTGGCACCGACGACGTTAGAGAAACCAGGGCGCTTCCGATAATCGAAACACTCCAAAATAAAGGGGCAAAAGTCAAAGGATACGATCCAGAAGCAAATGAAAATTTTGCGAAGTTGAACGATGAAATCGAATTGAAAGATAATGTGGAAAAGGCCCTCAAGAATGTAGATGCCTGCATAATCCAAAATGATTGGAAAGAGTTTATAAATCTCGATAGCGAAGATTTTAAGAACATGAAAAATAAAGTCGTTCTAGATAGTAGGAGAGTACTAGATAATAAAAATCTGCAAGGAGATATCATTTATCTTACTATAGGCAGAGGCTCTATCGATTAAATTTATAAAGCTTCTAAGAGATGGATTAACGATGTTTGAGATAAAGAAAATAACATTCCTATTAATAATAACTTTACTTTTATTGGGTTTGATAATCCCTCCAGGGGCATCTCAAGACTTTAACGAACCCTTTGTTGGCGAGTACGATGAATATCATTGGGAAGGAGAACCAGGCGAAGAAAAAACATTCAAATATGTTATAGAACGGACAGACGATCTTAATTATACCGTGAATATCATCCTTGAAGATTTTGGAGATGTTGACGCTGAAATAGATCCAGATTGGTTCATATTAGATGATAAAAATGAAATGCAGATAGTCACTTTGAGTGTTGAGCTTCCTACTTTTCCAGAAAAAGAAAGTATCACAGGCACTATAAATTTCAGATTCAGTAGAGAAGGAGAGACGATCAATAAATACAGTGAAGTCAGCATAGATATAATAGGTTTACCTGAAGCCCCTGAGGCTAATACGATAGTAGGAGGTTTTGAGAATCCTCTTCCACCACCTTTAGATGGGCCCCTAGGTGCTTTTATACTCAATCTAGTGATATGGTTTTCCGTTGCTTTAGCTTCTTATTTCATAATCACTCCTTTCCTAAAAAAATTGGCAAGCAAAACTAAAACAGACCTTGATGAACTGCTTCTAGAAATGGTAAGACGTCCTCTTCTCATATTTATCTTTTTATACGGCTTAATCCATTCTATTTTGAGATTTGATCTTCCAGGTGCGTTAAGAGGAAATATTTACCAGTTATATTCTTTTGCTGCCTTATTGATCGGTATATATGTGACCTATCAGATATTCGATGGATTTTTGAAGGAGATAGCAGCTAGACGAGGGGGTTATGATAGTCCTTTCAATAAAATAATCAAACCAATTTTTGAAAAGATAGGGATGATTGTTATACTGCTTGGTGGTTTGATAATTGGTTTCAATATACTGGGAATACAAGTAACAGCCCTGCTTGCGGGAGCAGGGATACTCGGTTTAGTAATCGCTTTCGCCGCACAAGATACTTTATCCAACTTTTTCAGCGGTATCCATCTACTTCTAGACAGACCTTTTACAATCGGAGACGTTCTTGAACTGGAAAGTGGTGAATTTTGCAGAGTAGAAAGGGTGGGGATGAGGAGCACTGCACTTTACGATATAAGAAGTCATGAAATGATAATACTCCCCAACAATTCTATAGCGAACCAGAAGATCAAAAATCTTTCTGAACCTGACCGAAAGATCAGAGCTTTGGTCAATGTTGGAGTGGCCTATGGTTCCGACATAGATAAAGTCAAGGAAATCCTTTATGAAGTATTGCAAGATCAAGAAGGCATAATACTTCAAGAAGGGCATGAGCCAGTTGTTAGATTCGCTGAATTTGCTGATTCAAGCCTACAATTTAATCTACGATTCTGGATAGATGATTATATAAAGCAATGGGAAATAGCTAGTAATATAAGAGATAGAATAGACGAGGAATTTAGAGAGGCAGAAGTTACTATACCATTCCCTCAAAGAACAGTCTGGCTGAAAGAAAAAAGCAATTAAATCGCTCTACGCTATTTTTATCTAACCTGATAATCAAGAGAAAAAACCCTTATTAACAATCACGGATGTTATAGAGATGAGTGAGATAACTAACCTTTCAAGTAAACTCGAACTTCTCACAGACCCCTATGCTAAGAAAATATTGGCCGGATGCTACAAACGGCCGATGACTGCTCAAGAGATTAGTTGGGAATACAATATTCCAATAGCAGCGACATATAGGCGCCTAAATGATCTAGAAGATGTAGGATTGATAGAAAAAGCAAATGTGTCTACCGGTTCAAAAGCTACAAGATATCATACAGCTTTGGAACGAGCTATCTTAAAATTTGAAGATGGTAGATTTTCTGTTAAAATGAAATTAGGAGAAAAAGAGATGATAACTGAATTCTAAACCAGAATAATCAATTCTCAAATCTTTTAGAAAGGTCAGGGGGAAATTATCTCTAATGATATTCACATCTGTAAGTTTAAGTAAGCCGTTATCAGTATCTAAAATAATAATTGAGAATCAAACTGAGGTTCCCAAAATGGATCCATTAGAAAGTTCTCGGCTTATCATGGACGAATACGCAGGAAGGATATTAGCAGCCACTTATCGGAAACCAAAGAGTGCCATCGAACTAAGTAAAAAATATGGTATTCCCATAGCTATATGTTACAGAAGAATACACAAACTAGAAGAGGCAGGATTTTTAGAAGAAGCAGATAGAGTTCTGACACAAGAGGGTAAGCGTGTCAGTGTCTATGAATCCACTTTAGATAACGTGCATATAGTATTCGAAGATGGGGAATTTAAGGTGAAGATGAAAAAGAAAAACAAATTTGGTTCTTCTGAAGATGAATGGGAAAAAGTGGACTTGATACACAGTGAATAAAACTTATTTTCTTTTCTTTATAGTAATTTGTACGTATGTGAAAAAAATTCAACTTTAAAAAGTTTAGATTATATCCTTTCTCAATATCTCCTTTATTTCTTGTTTAACGTCCTCATATCTTTCCTCCTTCAGATCATAGATTTTTCCAAAACCCCCATATTCGTCTTTGTAATGTCTATGAAGAACAGCTATCACAGGAATGTTAGAGTTGAGTAGAGATTTCACACTGTTCTTGAAATTATTTGAGAATAGTTCCATTGTACCGATCCCATCAATAATCACTATATCACAATCTTTAGATATATTCTGTAAGCTCAATTTGGTGAATTTCTCTAGATCATCCATCTCTATATTGGTCTGAGGTAGAGAACCCCACAGTTCTACTGTAGGG
>CAZRSB010000091.1:0-4373 GCA_964602715.1 uncultured Thermoplasmata archaeon
GTAGGGTTAGAGTTTCATTCATATCCTCAAATTAAATTTATATATCAATAATTGTGAACGTGGTAGAAAGGTAGAAATGACTTCAATTCAAAAAATTTTTCTTAATCATATTTCCTCACCCTTCTCCTTTTATCCTCCTTTGCCCTTTTTTGAAGAAAAACAAGGGGTTAAATATGAGACAGAAAGACACGAAGGCATGGTAGAGGGAAGTAAGAATATACTGCAAAAGCTATCAGATGATGCGGTATATAAGAATAGCCTGTTACACAACTGCAATATGATTACATGAATAAAAATCTTTTGTTTTAGAAGTAGGGGTAGGCCAGACCAAAGCTTTTTTGGTCTGGCTTCATTCCCTATCTATGACAAAAACAACCACTTCAAAAGAGAAAGAACTGCGCAATAAAGTTTTGCATTTTGTGAAGAAGACAAAAGACGATGGATACCCGAAACATCCGGAAAAGCCTAGTCTATGGACATACAAAAAACTGCACGATAAAACTGGATACTCAGAACCTTATCTCAGATCAGTAGTGGGAGATATATTGATTTCATCTGTCAATCAGAGAAGACGGTACGTTATTTGGAAAGGACATTTTGACGAACTAGCCGATCGATATGGATTCATCGATGTAGATGGCATAATCTTCCATAAAAAGGGCGAGACTAAACCTGTGTTGAGATACCTAGCCAAGAAAAAAGATGCCGGTATCTTGCCAGAAGAAGCTAAAAAGCATCTTGGCCGAAACTGCTACCGAGCGTTGAAGGAATTAGCTGAAGAAGAGCTACTCGTCAGAAAAAAGGTACACGGAAAACTCGTATACTTACATCCAGCCAGAGAAGACATCCAGAAGAAGAATAGGATATGTAATAAACGATTGAAACCAAAGGTGTTAGAAGAAACCTCTTCTAATGAGATCATACCGATAGAAGATGTCACGAAAACTTTGACCGACCTGCAATTACCCGACTCTCTAGGCAACGATGATGAAACTTTATCCGCTCTTTGCATAGGTTTGGTAAAGAAATTCAAAGCCGCTGATTATCGGGAATTACAGACCATGATAGAACTAGATTCTCGTCTACAGGGAGCCTGTTTGATGGATGACGATGAAATACCCAGCTACAGCACGCTCTGCCGCTATATCAACGACTTGGACACAAAAGGACTGTTGGACCTCTTCAGCAAACTTGTTGAAATGCTGTACGATGAAGATATCGTTGACGGCGATTATCTAGTCGTCGATTCAACGCATATCTTTGCATGGGCCAATACCCGTAAAAACATCGAAAACGGCGAAGTCGAACAAGCGTACTGGGGGCATCATGAAGACACCTTTTACGGATACAAACTTCATCTGGTCGTTGATGCTCAGGCTGAATTACCGCTCGCTTTGTTTTTGACACCAGGAAACGAGGCTGACTCGACCATGTATGTTCCACTTGTCCAAAAAGTAAAAACATACGACTTTGAAGAGATAAAAGCTGTCTACGCTGATGCCGGATACGATTCCAAAGATCTTCGTGAAGCGACCATCGAAGAACTATCAGCGAGTCTCTATACGGTTCTGAATCCAAGACGAGATGAAGTAAAAAAGTCGATAAAAGAGGAGATCAAAGAAGCTTTCAAAGAACATGGTGAAGACATCGAATGTGTCAAAGATGTGCTTGAACGTATACCTCAAAAGCTTCTCACCGCTTTTGGGATGGATCCTGGTAGTGATAAGGAGAGCAGTATCTTGGGAGCGATACGGGAAAGGTTGAACCGACCTTTCCGATCTTCTGTAGAAAGGGTGATCGGTCGATTGAAAAATGTGATGAACATAGAAAATCCTAAAACACAGGATTTTGAAAATATCTGGAGAAATATGCTAATCTCTTTTATCGGGATGAATTTGACAGCATTGACCGCAAAAGAGATCGGTATGGAGGAAAAGAAACTCAGCTTGAGTTCAGTTTACTGAGATACTTCTCTAAAAAGCGGACGAACTACGATCGATTAGTTTGGACGCTCTCCTAAGAAACGATAATCCACAAAACTAGGGGGTCTTATCACCTTAGGAGAGAGATAAGGGAGATTATACGAAGATTTTTCACTCTTTTGAGAGTTCTCTACCTGCTATTTTCTCTTGCTTAGAATCAAAGTGTAGCGTGTAACAAGCTATGCATAAATTATTTATGTAGTGGTTTTATTCCATAATCAAGGTGAAAAGATGGAAAAAAAAGTATTCTCTATACTGGCTATAGGGTTTTTGATTATATCAGCTGTGGCCCTAACTGGGTGTACAAGTGATGATGAAACTTTTGAACCCAAAGCAAAAATGAATGTTTTAGGAACCGAGGCAAACCTTACAGACACCTACGATTTGACACCGGAGCAAGGGAATGAATTTTTATGGGTCGAAGTAGAAGTTGAAAGTCAAAACGAGGAGGAGGATCTATCCCTGTCTACTGTGGATTTTAAGATGACAACAGAAGAGGGAAGTGTCTATGAGATGCCACAAGAGGATGGTGCACCAGATAAAATAACACCAGGGACTACTGCTACCTTTTCGCTGGTGTTTGAAATCCCACGAGATGAAACTGGTGAGGAATTACGTTTTGAACCGGGCTGGGGTCAAGAAGATCCTTTTACGGCTGATATACCTTCGTATGAGTCCACAAATCCTTGAAAAATATTATTCTTTTGGGGCAGTTAAGCCCCCTATCTTTCTATTTTTATTGAAAGTGATGGACTACTTCAGCCAATCTCGACGATACGAGCCTTCTCGGTTGATTTTGCCCGAACCCTCGAGGCGATTAGAGCTATCTAGAGAGCTAAGATCTTTCCTTAGTTATTTTCCTCTTCAATCTCAAGTTACCGGTCCTCAAAAATAGTATCACGAAAATCACGATATTGAATATAGCTAGGATATATTGATTAGTCATAAAGCTGTAAACAATACCGGATAGGACCACTAAGAGAGCTAGATAGTGGATATATATGTGAGTGGTCAATTTCATAACTCCTCTATCCTCTTTTGATATTTGAAAATTGTTTCTTATGATTTAGTGATAAGTCGTAGCCTCGAATCCCATCTCTCCAGGGAACCAAAAAATCTAGATTGTCTTCTCTTTCCTTTTTAACCTTTAAAAGGTCTAGGAATTATTCAAATTTTGGTCATCATCAGATTCTTTTTCGTACTCCCCAGTATCGTAATATTTTATGCTTTTTTTCATTCTATCGATATGATCACCAATTTCTATTAGGTCATCGATAGGAATCTTTTCCTCATTTTTCTCTTCATCAAAAACCCCGACGTATTTCTGTTCTCCATCAAACCTAAACCTAATTATTGGTTGGGTAACTTTATCATCCAATAAAATATTACAGAAGCTTTTGTAATCTCGTAACGCAATTCTTTCCGGGTCTGTAAAATTCCTAAGAACAGTTTTAACTATGTGATGCCCTTCTATTTCTTCTTCAGTGGTGACTATTCCATCATCTACTTTCTCTTCTTCCTCTTCTTCTCCTTCTTTTTCTTCCTCCTTCTCTTCCTCAGTTTCTTCTTCCTGATCCATTGCGGACATCAATCGTTCATTAATTTTTTCGTTTATGAACTGTGTTAGAGCTTGATCTACTATTTCGGTGAATTTCTCAAACCGGTTTTGAGTAAACCTACCATTATATACTTGTTTACCGAAAAATTTTACAAAATCTTTCGAAGGATCTTCCAATTCTTTTCTAAATATTTTTTTCAATTCATTAGTATATTTTAAATTAGTTGCAACGGATTGTATTTCATCTTCCTCAAAGTCAGATTTTCGAAATCGTTTTAGTTCCTCAACAACAGATTCGTTTATATCAAACAAATCAAATTCTAAAAAAGGTTTGTCATCCATTTTATTGTCTTCCTCAATATCACAGAAGAACTGGTATTCTGTTCCATTTGTCAATACCCCAACTGTAGACTCAGTAACCGAAAAATACCGATATAGTTGAGAACAATGGCATTCCTTCAGATCTTTGTCTGGAGCTTTGCATTCAATCAACATCACGGGTTTTTCATTTTTAAAGATTGCATAATCTACTTTCTCGCCCTTTTTTGTTCCAACATCAGCAGTAAATTCAGGTACTACTTCCCCAGGATTAAACGGATCGTAACCTAGTTTCCTGATAAATGGCATTACCAGAGCATTTTTTGCTGCTTCTTCTGTATTCAAACGATCAATTTGATTAGAAGCCCTACTGGACAAACTATTCAATTCTTCTATGAAATCCATTTTTTTCACCTTTTAGGTATTGGTACTTTTTCTTTTTTCTGTATGTAATAAAACACTTAGGGTGTAGAATGCTTGCAAGGTTATAAGTTTTATGTGGGTTGGAACGAGGG
>CAZRSB010000092.1:0-3987 GCA_964602715.1 uncultured Thermoplasmata archaeon
AACATAGTTTAGCTTACACTCTTCTGATAAATAAACTTTTGTAAGTTGCTCAGATGAGAATGTCACTATAGATCATAAGCGCAAATTTGATATGTAATTTATCTCTTTTACCACTTCAATATGTTGGATAGCACTTATGATGAAATCAAAGATGCTTTATTGGAAGAACTGGGGCGTGAGGGCAAAGAGATAATTGGGAAAGTATGTGAAGATATTGGTAGCGATTTGAAAAATTTAGAGGGTGATGAAGCTGACGCTCTCATGGATAGCATCTATAAAGAGATCAAACTTTCAAGAGGGGTCGAAAAGGCGAAAGAGATCAAAAGCAAGATCAGAAGATATATTTTGTTAGATCAATTGAAAGATTTAGAAGAAAAAAATAGAAGCAAAATAAAAGAGATGAAGAAATTTGAATTGAGAGAGAATTTAGGAGATGTGTACATAGAACTGGGAAACATGGAAAATGCGCAGGAACAGTATCAAGATATGAAACTTATAGCCGAAGAGATGGATATAGAGGAGATGATCATAGATTCATACGAGAAGTTGGCTAAGGTATTTCTTCAAAAAAGTGAATTTGAAAAAGCGGAGAAGGAAATAAAAGAAGGTATCGAGAGAGCTAAAGATTCAGAGTATCGGATCGGTGAGGGTAAATTAGTAAGAAGAGCTGGTATGGCATCTTGGAGAAAGAGCGACCATGAAGAAGCTGTCAATTATCTCAAAAAGGCCTTAGATATATTTGAGCAATCAGGTGATGAGGAGGATCTCGCTTTTACTTACAAACGACTAGGCGACATATATGGGGAAATGGAGGAGATAGAAAAGAGTGAGGAAAATTACCTGAAAGCCATAGATCTTTTTGATGAAGAAGGACACGATCACGAGAGGATAATATCATATATGAATATGGGCGTGATAAGATCTCTAGAAGACGACTGGGAGAAAGCGGCGGAGCACTACATTAAAAGTGAAAGATTAGCTCACGAAAAAGTGTATCCAAATGCAAGAGCCTGGTGTCTTTTCAATTTAGGAGAATCTTATATCTATTTAGAAGAATTTGATGAAGCAGAAAAGGCTTTGAACAAGTCGATAGAATTACTAGAAGATCAGAATGATCCTTTAGCTGAAGGAGGTGTGAATACAAAGTATGGTCAATTGATGCTAGAGAAAGGGGAATACGAAAAAGCTGAAGAATATTTGAAAGAATCGGTTGAAAAACTCAGAGGCTTGGGAGTCCCAAGATATCTGGCAGATGCTCTAGATGAATTGGGAAAAGCTCAGATGAAATTAGAGAAGTTCGAAGAGGCTAGAGAAAATTTTGAAGAATCGATAGAACTCTTCGATGGTTTAGATCTCTTGGATAGAAAAGAGGATGTAAGGTTTAATTTGGACGAATTGACCAAACATTTAAAATAGTAAAAACAAAATCACTATTTGGTAAAATGGTAAAACCAGCAGGATTCCTAAATCAACATTTGAACGATAAGGTGGAGCTGCTCCTCAAAGATGGTAGCACGATAAAAGGTGAACTCATAGGCTATGACGATCACATGAATCTCGTATTGAGTGATTCAGAGGAGATAAAAAAAGATAAGCATAGGAAATTGGGAACGATTGTTTTAAGAGGGAACAACGTAGTTACTATAAATCCGATGTGAAAATTGAAAATTAAGAAAGCTGTTTTTCTGTAACTCGTCTACTGTAACTAGTCTAGTCCGTTTCGACCTTGACCTCTTCGACCTCTTCCTCAGAAGGTTGCTTGTCCGATTTCTCAAGATATTCTGGCTTCACTTCTTCAGTAATAAAAACGCCTTTGCCTGCCTCCATGATCTTATGACCCTCTTCTATAGCTTTTTTAGCATCGACCTCAAGGATCACTGGTTCATCAGTTCTAACGGAACCTGCTTCTACAGCTGATATGTAGGTTCCACTGAGATGAACGTAAGTCCTATCTGAAGGTTTCAATCCACTTTCCAATAAAAGTTCGCTCTCTTTCTCGGTGGTAGGGGAATAAAGAGTATCTGGGATATCATCATCCGGAAGATCTAAATCGACTTCGACAGAATGACCATAAGTTGCTCTTATTTGACCATCCTCATACTCATAACGCGACTTTTCATCTGTAGCAGCCAAAGCCTTTACATGATATCTTCTCAACCAATGGAAACTCTTCTGCCTGTTCCTGAGAACTTTGACGTAATGTTCTAAACTTATCCAGCCTCTTTCGTCCATCTCCAACCCGTACTTTTCAGGAAAATGACGTAATACGCCCGCAGTGGTTTTACCCAAATTCTGCGCCTCTTCATCACTCATTATGAACTTTCCTCTCTCACCGCATTCAGGACACTCCTCGTTACGGTAATAACCGTGTGCCTCGCACTCCCTTATCATGGTATCTATTTCCTGAAACATGTACACGCTAATAAATAATTTTCCTTGTTTTTGACCGATTTTGGTGCAAATTTTTTTATTGAGTAACTCTCTTATCAGTCCGATCAAGATGAATCATAATCATTCAAGGTTGGAAGAGTTCCACAAAAAAGATCTCGAGGAAAGAATCAAACTGGTCAAAAAAAATTCATCCATCGGTGAGAACATCAAGAAAATCTCGAAAGAAGGTTTAACAAATAAAGATGCAGATATGATGATAGAGAACGTCATAGGCACTTATGAACTACCGGTAGGTATCGCAACCAATTTCCAGATCAACGGAGATGATCGACTGATACCCATGGTAATAGAGGAGTCATCGGTGGTCGCTGCAGCTTCATATGGAGCTAAATTAGCTCGAAAGACGGGAGGATTCAAAGCTACGGTTACCGAACCAGTCATGATAAGTCAAATACAGGTGACTGGACTTTCTGATCCAAATGCTTCTAAACTCAAGGTTTTAGAACATAAAGACGAATTGATAGAGCTCGCAAATGAACAGGATCCGGTCCTTGTTGAACACGGCGGAGGAGCGAAGGATATCAGGTGCAGAGTACTGAAGAATAATTTTGGACACTATCTGATCGTTCATTTATTAGTAGATTGTCGCGATGCTATGGGAGCTAATGCAGTCAACACGATGGCTGAAGCTCTAGCTCCCAGGATAGAGAGTATAACAGGGGGAAAAGTCTATCTACGGATACTGTCTAATCTGGCCGATCAAAGACTGGGTAGAGCAAGAGCAGTGTGGAAGAAAGAAGAGATCGGTGAGGAAGTGATCGAAGGGATCCTCCATGCCTACGAATTTGCTCGGGTCGATCCCTACAGATGTGCGACTCACAATAAGGGAGTGATGAACGGTGTGAGTGCTGTAGTGATGGCTACAGGGAACGATACTAGGGCTGTGGAGGCTGGCTCTCATTCATATGCCGCATCTGATGGCGTTTATTCGCCACTGACTAGATGGGAAAAAACAGAAGATGGGCATCTAGCAGGTAGTATCGAGATGCCAGTGCCGGTAGGGATAATAGGCGGAGCTGCCTCTTCACATCCTGTAGCTCAAGCCTGTCTTGAGATAATGGATATAGAAAGTGCTCAGGAACTGGGTGAGATATTAGTTTCTGTGGGTTTGGCTCAAAACTTCGCTGCTCTGAGAGCTTTGGCCTCTGAAGGGATACAAAAAGGCCATATGAAACTACACGCGAAGAACTTGGCGATACAGGTCGGTGCTAAGAAAGATGAAGTTGACCGAGTAGCTAAAAAAATGATAGAAGAGGGAGAAGTGAGAGTGGATAGGGCAGAAGAGATACTGGAAGAACTCATGGATTAAGAAAATATTTGTTGGAGTTCAGTCCTCGCCGCTTTTTTCTAGATACTTATCTTTCTTTTCCCCTGCCTTTTCTATCTTTTTCTTCGAGTTCGTCTATCTTCTTCTAGTGCTTATCTATCTTTTCCTCATACTTCTCGATACTGTTCAGAGTTAGAGAACCCTTGTTTCTAGCGTCAGCTTCTCCCACCTAAAGGAGGGAGCTTGCCAGTGAACTCCATTTCTGACCT
>CAZRSB010000093.1:0-3964 GCA_964602715.1 uncultured Thermoplasmata archaeon
CCAAATTTAGCCCTTCGTTTAGTCAAAAAAGATTATAATCACTCATTATATTCCATTATCATGATGAATAAAAAGATCGCAAAGATTTTCAACGAAATAGCCGATCTTCTAGAACTGAAAGGTGTAGATTTTAAACCTAGAGCTTATAGGAGGGCAGCTAGAAAAATAGAATCGATGAAAAAAGATATCACTGATTATTATGAAAACGACAACCTCAAAGAAATAGAAGGTGTTGGGAAGGCCATAGAGGATAAGATAAAAGAGATAATAGAAACAGATTCATTGGAATATTTAGAGGATCTAAGGGATGATTTACCATCTGGATTGGTAGATGTCATGAAGGTTCCGGATATAGGTCCAAAAAGTGCTAAAAAACTTCATGATGAATTAGGTATAGAAGATCTAGATTCTCTAAGGAAAGAAGCTGAAAGAGAGAATATACAAGAAATTAAAGGATTTGGAAAAAAAACTGAAGAAAAAATCATCAAAGGAATAGAGATGTTAGAGGAGATATCTGGAAGACATCTTTTAAATGAAGTCATTCCGATCTCTGAAGATTTGATCGATCATCTTGAATCTAAGGCAACTAAAATAGAAAAAGCCGGAAGTCTACGAAGATGGAAAGAGACCATAGGTGATATCGACATATTAGCTACGGAGGACGATGATGATATAATGGATCATTTTGTTGAACATGACAGTGTTGAAGAAGTACTGGTTAAAGGTGAAACCAAAACAAGTGTTAGATTGAGAGGAGGTATACAAGCAGATCTTAGAGTCGTAGATAGAGAAAGTTTTGGTTCAGCTCTACAATATTTTACAGGAGCCAAAGAACACAATGTGCCTCTCAGACAAATAGCAATCGATAAAGGGTACAAACTCAATGAATATGGTCTATTTGAAAAGGAAAATAAAGAGCGGATCGCTGGATCTGAAGAAGAGCAGATATACAACGAACTCGATCTTGACTGGATCCCTCCTGAATTGAGAGAAAATCAAGGAGAGATAGAGGCTGCTAAAAAAGGGGAACTTCCTGAAATCATCGATTTGGAAGACATTAAAGGAGATCTCCAATCCCATTCCGATTGGAGCGACGGTCAGAATACGATCAAGGGGATAGCACAAGAAGCACAAAATAAGGGGTATGAATACATAGCTTTAACAGATCATTCACAGGGATTAACCGTGGCTGAAGGATTGACTAGTGAAGAGTTAAAAGAGAGGAAGGAGGAAATTAAAGAGGCTCAAGAAGATCTTGAGATAAAAATAATGGATGGTATCGAAGTAGATATCAAGAAAGATGGTTCGTTAGACATGGATCGTGATACACTCGAGGGACTCGACATAGTCTTGGGGGCTGTCCATTCTAATTTTAAGATGGAAGAAGAAAAGCAAACAGAAAGAATACTGAAGGCCTTTGAGACGGGACTAATAGATATATTTGCACATCCTACAGGTAGGAAAATAGGAGAAAGAGAAGGTTACAAAATAGATATCAACAAAATAATCGAAGGTGCAAAAAAGTATGACGTCATCTTAGAAATAAATGCATCACCTCAAAGATTAGATCTAGATTCTTTGAATGCAAAGGAGGCGAGGGAAAGAGGAGTGATGATCTCGATAGGCACAGATGCCCATGGCCTGAGCCATCTCGATTTTATGAAGTATGGGGTCGCCACTGCAAGAAGAGCTTGGTTGGAAGCCGATGATGTAATAAATACACTCCCATATGATGAGATAATCAAAAAACTAGGGTGAAACTATGGAAGAAAAACTTGAGATATCGGCTTCTGAACAGGAAGCAGAGGAAAGAGCAAAAGAGCTGAGGAATAAAATAAGATATCATGATAGAAAATACTACATAGAAAATGATCCAGAGATAAGTGATCACGAATACGACATGCTGATGAAAGAATTAGAGTCTATAGAGGAAGAATATCCCGATCTGATAACCGAGGATTCTCCCACCCAACGGGTAATGACCTCTGAGATAGAGGAGTTTGAAACGGTAGAACATATGACCACTATGTTGAGTCTTGACAATACTTATAATCATGAGGAATTGAGAGAATTTGACAAAAGAGTTCGTAAAGGATTGGAAAAGAATGATGAAAAGGTAAATTACGTAGTAGAACCAAAGATCGATGGTTTAGGAGTGGCAATTTATTATGAAGATAAAACGTTAGTAAGAGGATCAACTAGAGGAGATGGCGAACGAGGAGAGGATATAACTCCGAATATCAAAACTATCCATTCGATTCCTCTCAAACTAACTGATGATACCATTTTAGAGAACGCAGAGTTCAGAGGAGAAGTATACATGCCTAGAGAAGGATTTGATGAGATGAATGAAAATAGACTAAAAGAAGGAAAAGATCCTTTCGCAAATCCGAGAAACGCAGCAGCAGGTACTGTGAGGAATAAAGACCCTACAATTGTAGCTGATAGACCTTTAGACATCTTCGTTTATAATCTAAGCTTCAATGAAGAAGGCAATTTTGAGACGCATTGGGAATGTTTAAAAGAGATTAAAAGGGCTGGACTTCGGGTAAATAATAACGTAGTCAAAAAAAGTGGTATTGAAGAAGTAATAAAGTTCATAGATAAATGGAAAGAAATGAAAGAAGATCTGAATTACGAGATAGACGGTATGGTAGTAAAAGTCAACAGATTAGAAGACCAAGAAATTTTGGGCTCAACTTCTAAACATCCTAGATGGGCAATAGCCTATAAATATCCTGCTATGAGAAAAACTAGTACCATAAAAGACATAGAAGTCCAGGTCGGAAGAACGGGTAAATTAACCCCGATAGCTATTTTAGAGCCGATTCAACTTTCAGGCACGACGGTAGAAAGAGCATCTTTACACAACGAAGATGAACTTGAAAGAAAAGAAGTGAACGTAGGGGACAAAGTACTAGTCGAGAAGGCTGGTGAGATAATACCTCAAATAGTAAAAGTTTCGGAGAAAAATTCCAGGGGTGTGTTTGATCTACCTGAGGAATGCCCAGTGTGTGAAAGTCCTGCCAAAAGGATCGGAGATGAGGTGGCTAGAAGATGTATGAACGCTCAATGCCCAGCTCAGGTCAAACAGAATATAAAACACTGGGCAAGTAGAAATGCGATGGATATCGAGGGATTAGGTCCTAAAGTGATCGAAAAATTAGTAGAAAATGGATTAGTAGAAAGTGTTCCAGATTTGTATAAGATTAAAAAATGGCAGATAATTCAACTAGAGAGGATGGCGGAAAAATCAGCACAGAATTTATTGGACCAAATAGAAGAAAGCAAGGGAAGAGATTTGGATAGAGTGATATACGGCCTCGGTATAAGATATGTTGGAAACCATATGGCTGAAGTTTTAGCTGATCATTTTAGCTCCATGGATAAATTAATGAAAGCAAAAGATGACACTTTGAAGAAAATAGACGAAGTAGGACCTGAAACAGCAGAGAGTTTAACCCAGTTTTTCAAAGACCAACAGAACAGAAATATGATAAAAGAACTGAAAGAATTAGGAGTTACCATGGAATCTGAAAAAGAAGAATACGAAGAGTTCTTAGAAGAAAAAAAATTTGTGTTCACTGGCGCCCTAGATAATTACACGAGATCTGAAGCATCTGACATAGTTAAAAAATATGGAGGAAGAGTCACATCAAGCGTGAGTGGAGTTACAGACTTTTTAGTAATCGGTGATAATCCTGGTTCAAAATTAGAGGATGCAAAAGAAGAAGGCACAACTATACTAGAAGAAGAGGATTTTGAGAAAATGATAGAGAAAAAACAGATACCTTGATTAATATCTATGTAAATTATAATGGAAGATATAACTCCGTAGGAATAAATTCCTCTATTCCCTCTGCAGGATTTCATCCGTTTGATCTCCAGGATTCCATTCTTCGATCCTCAGATTTCATCCCTTTGTCCGCTCGGCTAGTAAGCCTCGGGACTGTTTGGATTTCAT
>CAZRSB010000094.1:0-2461 GCA_964602715.1 uncultured Thermoplasmata archaeon
GAATAAATTCAAGATATAAATTATTTTCGAACTACGATTTTCGAACATCAAACCGAAGATCTTTGCTTTATTTCGAACCATCACTGCATCGTGATTAACGAAGCCGTTAATATAATTTACTATTTTTAAAAAATTGCAAGATAAGTAATAACTTTTTAGAAAAATAAAACGATAGGTTTTAATTAGGATGTTTACGTTGTTATCACATGGAACCTAAAACCTATCCGGAGTCGAAAGATGAGCCGAAAGACACCAAAGAAGAGGAAAACAAAACATTGATAACCCCACTAGGTTTCGAAACCACACCCGTTATATCTTTCATAGGGAAAGAAGGTATCGGCAAAGGAGACAAGCTCATCGTCGTAAGACCTGAAGAGAGACCAGAAGAAAAGAGAGGGGAAAGAGCCTTCAACCAATTAAAGGAAACTGTAGAAAACTTTTCTACTGACATAGAGATAGAAAAGGTCGTTTTAGATACACAGAATTTCACAGATATGATCCTAGAGATATCAAACATGTTCAAAAAAATAGAAGGCGAACTCGTCGTTAACCTTTCAGGAGGCATCAGAACCATACTCGTCGCTCTCACCGCTTGTACCGTTTTCTTCCACTCCCGCATACAGAGGACCTACAATTATGAGATGATAGAAAGGGAGATGAAACCGATCGAACTTCCATACGTGTTCTTCGATTTGACGGATAACGAGGAAAAGCTACTCCGAAAAGTCGTGAGAGAAGGACATTCCACCTACAACGAAATTGAAGAGTCTTTGGACATCAGCAAGTCCACGATCTCTCGTCTTTCTAACCTGCTTCAGGACCGCCAACTCCTGGAGATAAAAGAGCACAATAAACAAACGGTACTAACACCTACACTTACTGGCCATCTATCTACACTCTTTCTCTCCTGAACCACATCAACAACCCCCTCCACCATATTTCGCAATCACCGTCCGATACCAAACGCCTTTCGCACGCAAACACCGTCGGATCACTCACCACCTAGAAACCAACTAACTCAACCACAACGCTTCCGTCACACCAACCCCCTAACGACCCGATTTTTTTTGCATCCGCAGGAAACCGACAGGTTTCTGAAGGAAAGGAGGAATTCTATTCCTCCGCAATCTTCGTCGGATATACTTTTTGCATCTACCGGAAAATACTTTCTATTTTCCGTCGATATATGGAACACTGTTCCATAAATATCCGCAGGAAATCTTTTGATTTCCGAAGGAACTGTGGAAACATTAGTAAATCGTAAAATTAATGTACTATAAATTTGTTGTAGAATCGGATGAAAAAATGTCTAGAAAAAAGGTTCTAAAAAGGGATGTAGACGTAAAGAAACTAAAGGAAAAGAGAGGGAAAGAAAAAGACCCAAAAGTAAGAGATAGGATACTCGCGATCATCATGATTGAAAAAGATATGAAAAAAGAAAAGATCGCAGACTTGTTGTCCATAACCGATGTGACATTATGGAGATGGACTAAGAGATTCAATGAAAATGGGGTAAGTGGATTATTAGACGAAGAAAGATCCGGAAGAAATTCGAAGTTGTCATCAAAAGAAAAAGAAGATCTTAAAGATACTCTCGAGAAAAAACCAAAAGAATCTGGATATGATAAAGAAGCATGGTCTACTAACCTCGTTTTACACCATATCAAGAATGAATATGGGGTACAATATCACCCCAGATACATCCAAGATTTCCTTAGAAATCTTGGTTTTGAACTGAAAATACCAAGGCCAAAACATCACAAATCATCTGAAAAAGAAAGAAAAGAATACTATAAAGAAGTAAAACCCCTCAAAAAAAACTGAAGTTCCGATTCTCTTTTTGGATGAGGCACGGTTTCAAAATATCCCCGTGCTTCAAAAAGCATGGTTTTTGAAGGGCCAAAAACCATCCTGTCCAAAAAATGGATAAAAATGAAAGGAAATGTGCTTGGAGTGGTTGATGTAAATAATGGAGGCGAATTCTTTGCAAAAAGGAAGAACAAAGTCAATTCCGAAACATTTATCGATTTTATCTATGAGTTGATAGATAAATTTGGAGAGTTTATATTGATCATGCACAATGCGCCCTGGCATACTTCTAAAAAGGTCTCTCCAGTCCTGAAAGAACTATCTGATATTATTTCCGTCTATTATCTTCCAAAATATTCTCCTGATCTGAACCTAGTTGAACTCTTCTGGAGAGTAGCTAAAAGTAGATTTTCTAATCGTCTATTTAAAACAAAAAGACGATTTCATGAGGCTGTAGAAAATGCTGTGTCGGACATCAAAATCGATGTTTTTATATTACAATACTTATCTGAGTAATTATAGTTTCCACATCACGACAAACAAGTTTGTCGAAAAGAAGAATTCTATTCCTCTGCATCATGAGAACTTCGTTCGAATGAAAAGAAGAATTCTATTCCTCTGCATCATGAGAACTTCGTTCGAATGAAAAGAA
>CAZRSB010000094.1:2561-3444 GCA_964602715.1 uncultured Thermoplasmata archaeon
GAATTCTATTCCTCTGCAATCGCCGTCGGATGCTCTCATGATCTAACCTCGCTCTTCCTCCCCCTCGACGATATGCATCAAAAAAATCGGATGAAGAAGCCGATATCTTCATCTCACCGACTATGAAAAGGGAATATGAACGATTTCAGGATACTACACTATTCAAAAAGAACCAGAAAAACCAAATGTCGGACAACATCACCCATCTAAATATTTGGATTACCACTCTTCATTTATTGAAGACGTGGAACTCCTTTATGACATCTGTCGGAACTGGGTTGAGATATTCAAAACTCTCTCCTTCACAAAGTTTACCAAAGTCCTCATCAGTCGTTAATATATCCGTAGCATCGATCTGCCGAGCCAAACTAATATAAAAACAATCGTACACATCGTGTTCCTTTTCTTCAGCAATCTCAAAGGTCTCTAGCACGTTCTCCCTATCCATTCCCACGACTTCGATTCTCGCCTCCAAAAAACTTTGGATAGATTCGATACTGTCTCTACTTTCAACACCCCATTTAGTCGTATGTATCCAGTGTACCCTGAAAGGGAGATAATCCATCACAACCAGATCTCTGTTACCGGTCAATCCCTTTTCGATCTCCTTCGAAATGTACTCGTTTCCCGGATGATCCTCTACCAAAAAGATCGCCATTGAATTGACATCCAACAGAACTCTCTCATCCTTCCGAGCCAAATGTAGCCTCCCCAGCATCTAAAAATGTCGATTCGTCCCATTCCTTTCCCGACCTAACCTTTTTGACAACCGGTTTCTTAGGTTCTATGATTATTTTATCGTTCTCCTCCCGGATCTCCACTTCTTCACCTGGTTCGAGTTGAAAATCATCCCTGATCCATTTAGGGATGGTTATCCGTCCCC
>CAZRSB010000095.1:0-3385 GCA_964602715.1 uncultured Thermoplasmata archaeon
AGCCAAAGAGGAACAAGTCTGATTTCTCTACCATCGATATCCCATCGCTCGTAAACCTCTCTAGTCACCAGATATAGATCGAAGTCTTCAGGCAGATCCAACAGGTTTTTCGCCTCTTCTTTCGAAACACTAGAGGTATACTTCACTTCGAAGGCTTTCCCGCATTCAGGTAGGATTATATCGACTTCCGGCTCTCTATGAAATTTAGGCCGTTCCACCTTTTTTAAATGGTTGAACGCTATGGTTTCGGCTTTCAATCCTTCCTTCGTCTTCCAGATGGAGGAGAACGCGTGATCAGAGGTATACAGCTTTGGGTTTTTTCGCAGAGCTTTCAGATGACTCGCTTCGTGAGGGATGCTTTTCTCCACCAAAAAAGAATCCTGCAGATATTCAAGATAGTTTTTCACGGTACGATACTGGGTATTCAAATCATTCGCCATGTTGGAGTAATTCACTTTTTGACCCGAATTTTCAACGATCTCCCGAAAGATCCCTTTGAGTACTTCTGTCCTTTTGACAGGGAACATCTCCACAATATCTCTGAAGAACACTAGATCGAGTATTTGCTTTAAAAGTTCTATTGAGAGATAGTCGTATAACTCGGGAAGACCTCCCATTTCCATATATTCATTAAATTTTATTTTGTAAAGGGAAGCTCTTTCAGGATAATACATATCATCAAAGCTGACCTCTGCAGTATCGACTCCTTCATACTTCAGGTATTCCTTGAAACTGAAAGGTTTTAATCTGTGTATTTCGGTCCTACCTACCAAGCTTTCTCCAGCACCTTTGGTTATATTCATCGAAGAGGACCCGGTGATGACGAACTTGATCGGGATATCTTTATCCTGTACCGATTTCAACTGATCGCTCCAGTTCTTCACCTTTTGAATCTCATCAAAGAAAAAATAAATTTTTTCTTCATATTCAAGATAGGGTTCCTTGATTATCTCTTCTGAAAAGATCTTTATCAGCGTTTGAGGATTTACTTCTTCGGCAAGGTCGAAAGAGAAGTAACATATCCTTTCAGGATCAGTGTTTTTTAACAGTTCTTCCATCAAGAGTTTTAGCAACGTTGTCTTCCCTACTCGCCTCAAACCAATCACACTAGTTATCCTTTTCTCTTTGATTTTCTTTTTTAGATCATCGAATAACTCTCTTTTGATGATACTTTCATCTATATCTATTTCTCCGTCTTCCCACCACGGATTCTGCAGATGCAGTTCTTCTATGATATCCTGTCTTTTCATCGTACTTAACATAACTATGTTTTCATCACATAAATATTTTTACTTATGTTGTACTTACTACAATATAAAATAATTAAATGTTGTAATTAATACAACAAATTGATATACTCCCGAAAACAGTAGGGAATTTCAAGCCCTCAAAGAACTTTCACCCGCTTCGCTAATGATCTCTCTACATATATTGCTATTTTGACTCCAGTTTAAAGATGTGGATATACTTCTTCTCTTCCCTCGGCTAAAACATCCTCTAGCACGTTTTCTAGTTGTTCCTTTGTATCACCTCTGGCAACGATTCTTTTTCCTAAAGTAGCGAACCAAACGTCTGAAAAACCGCCTTCTCTCAATTTCTTCTTTTCAGAACGGGCGAAGATCTTGCCCATTTTTTTACAATACCTCCACAGAAGAGAGGGATCGTCGTCGATCAGATCCTGTATATCCTCCTCATATTTTTCTCTATTACGCTTATTCCTCAATGATAAGCGTTTTGAAGATGTGCCTGGATTAAGCCTTACAATATATATTAACGAACTAAATATTTTAAAACAAGACCATTTTTAAAAAACTCTATATTCAATTGAAAATATGGAGTCGATACCCACCGACGAAGATATCCTGCATGCCATAAAGCTCCCTAAAAAAAGATAGAGAAAAGATGCTGAAGTGTAGAATTAGCTTTAGCTCTTTACCAGCGAAGAGTGATATCTCTCGGCAAAGCTAGAAAGCTGGCGGAAATGGGAGATCATAGAGGATCTAAAAAAACATTCTAAGAAAAATGAGGATCTATATTTATACGATCTGAAATACATGAGGAAGGAATTTGAAGAGGGATAGTAAGATTTCGAAATAAAAATTTGCTTTTTCAATACCCAAATATCTCATACCTACCTTCCAGTGTTTTCTATTGTAGCTTGTGAGGATGTCGCCCCTTTCGTAAAATAGTAGATAGTAACTGACGAATTCATCTCACGATCATTCGAAAGACTTATAATAATCTACTTTCTTCGAAATCCGGCGATGAGGTCCGCCTTGGCCATCTGGCCTGAACTGCCCTTTTTAGGGCTGATGACTTCTGTGAATTGAAAGGAAGTCTCAGCCATGTTCAGAATAAGCGAGAATGAAAAAAAAACAAATCATAATAAAAGACCAATTCTAAGATTTCTCATCTATCTGGAGGTCATAAATTGCTTTTAGGTATATTGATAATCCTAGCTGTAGGTTTTCTCCTCGGAGAGTTAGCAGGAAAGTTGGGATTACCCAAGCTTATAGGTATGTTGATTCGATTTCACTTTGTCTTTTTTATCTCGATAGTCGTGATCTCAGTTTCCTTACTCATTATTGAACTCGCTCAAGATGAATATCAAACCTTGCACCGCCCATATCAGAATCTTTCACTTCGGCACTTCCTCCGTAGCTCTCGGCTATCTCTTTTACCATGTATAGCCCTAATCCGGTTCCAGCGCTCTCCCCCTCTTTGTATCCTTTATCAAATATCTTTTCTTTCTTTTCATCGGATATTCCTGCACCGTCGTCTTCTACCGTTACAACGCATTCATCTTTTTCTATCTTAGAAGAGATTCTTATCTCATCACAATCAGTGTGGTGAATCGAGTTTTCTACCAGATTAGAGAAAAGCTCTTCCAATAAAGCACCTCCATTAACTTTACCGTCACAATCATCGATATTTAAGCTTATACCTTTCTCCTGTAGCTGAGCTTGATTTTCTGATGAGACTTTCTCCATTACCGAGCTTAAATCCATTTCACCGATTTCCTCCTCTTGCTCGATCTCCCTGAGTTTTCTCACCTTCTCGATTATCTCTGTACTATCGTTGGAGGCCCGTTCTGCTTTATCGACAAAATCTTTCACTTCATCTGGAAGATCGTGATCTTTCATCAGTTCTAGATATCCTTTGACGATTTGATTTTTGTTACCGACATCGTGTCTTAGCAGAGAGTGAAGGAACTCTTCTCTCTTTTTTATTTGAATCCTCTCTAGAGCTTGGGAAACGTGACTTACTAACAGCTCAGCTATCTTTAAATCCTCTTCATCAAAATGATCAACTTCTGTAGAGACAGCCTGGAAAACTCCATATTCACCGGTAGGTACACTTATCGCTGATTTGTAATCACTTTTTA
>CAZRSB010000096.1:0-3365 GCA_964602715.1 uncultured Thermoplasmata archaeon
ACCTAGACGGTCATCACTGGGAAGTCGCATATGGTGAGATGTGGGAATTCGATGAGTGCGATATGTTGGTGATAGATGATGAGTAGTAATAGTATAGAGATGGACTTCTCTGCTGCGGAACTATTCCTTTCCTACATCGACAACAAGGCGAACATCGATGAAGTCTGGGATCACGAAGCCTATAATATAATAAGAAAACATGCTGAAAAGCTCAGAGGTGGTCTCGTGAAGCATTTTTCCTGCTTCATTGAACCAACGGGACGACTTCAAAGAATCCCTCCTCCTTCAGGGGGAGGGAGTATGTCAAGAAGCGAAGTCTAGATCCCTTATTTAGCTAAGAAAAACGCGGATCGATCACAAGTCAAAGGTCGATTTTCAAATCTTTACTTTCCTTTTCTAATCTAGCAGATAATCTTTCCCAATAAGGGCTGTCAGTAGACAAAACGATCTTTTCTAAATCCGTTAAAATCTCAGGAAAATGCTCATCTATGATAGAATGGACCTTTTCCCAGTTCTTGTCCTCTGTCGATTTTATTTCCAAAGGATATATCCAAATCCTGTCTACAAATGGTTGGACCTCATTTATAAGTGCTTTCGTGTCCGTTATGAAGGGAATCACGGGACATATCAATGCGTAGGTGTCGATATCCTCCTCCTTAAACTTCGCTAAAGCTCGGTATCTATCCTTGTTCGGTGAAGTACATTTTTCAAACAATTTTTTTTGGTCATCATCTTGAAATGCGATGGAAGTCCCAACAGAAGCATCGCCCATCTTTTTCAATAGATCGATATCTCGTACCACTAAATCTGACTTTGTTAATATAGAAACCGAAAAACCAAGTTCGTTTAACACCTCAAGCACCTTTCGTGTTTGTTCGTATTCTTCCTCTAGAGGTTGATACGGATCGGTCTCCATTCCCATATAGATCTTTTGAGGTTCTATCGAAGAGAACTCTTTCGACAGTATCTCTTCTAATTTCTCATATATCTCTATTTCACTTTCCCAGTTTAAGTCCGTATGATTCTGGGTATAACAATATGAGCATCCATGCTCGCATCCGATATACGGATCTAACTGGAAATCGAAATCTTCTAGGTCGCAGGGTTTGATTATATTTTCCTCCCTCGAAAATTTGACTTTCATGATCTATTTCACCTCATAATTCCTATTTATATTTCTCCTCGATCTATGATGATGCTTTGTCCCGTAATAAAAGAAGCGGAATTACTGACCAAAAATTATACTACCTCAGCGATCTCCTCCGGTTTTCCCAACCTTCAAGTGATATCGACTTCGAGATCTGTTCTCTCTCTTTGGATAAGAATTTATGAATCACCCTAAGGGGATATCAAGGATACTTAGTATAATTCCCTTAGATATCATATAATTCGTCGTAAGGTTTATATCTGTCTTATACACTATACATATTATACGTATATGATACAAGAAAGATACAAAAAAAATTTACATATAATATATGGGTGTAAAGATGGGAAATAAAAACTTGATAGATAGAAATAAGATGGGCGCATCTGCTATGTTCTGGAACGATGAGAAAGACATCACAGAAAGGATGAAGATTAGAAAAGAGAAGGTAAAAAAGTTAGGATTAGCCATGGGTATTTACGTTGGATGTATGGGACTAATGTACTTATTTTTGTGATCTTCTCGAACAATAGAATATGTCTTCAGATGTGATATATCTCGGTTCCAAGACTATGAATGCTTCATGGCAGCAATATACAAAACAGTTTGAACTATCATCTTTACTTTTCATAGAGGAGAAGATATGAATGAGACTCATTCCAGTTGTAATATTGTTAATATTTATCTTTGATCTAATTGACAGTTCGGCTGGACAAGGTCTCGGTACTGTATCTGCTCCAATCCTCATCATGATGGGATATGACCCGGCCCTTGAGGTTGTACCCTCTCTAGTCATAGTAGCGGCGATGTCAGGTTTGGTTTCAGGATGGTTCCATCATGAGTTTGAGAACGTAAATTACTCGCTCAAAAGGCCTCTTAACGATGAGACTAAGACGGTAGCTTTTACAGCAGGTGTTGGTGCGATTATGATAGTCTTCTCGACCCTTTTAGTACATTATTTTATACGGCCTCCAGAGATCTTCTTGAACACCTATATAGCCATACTGGTGATAGTCATGGGATTTCTCGGATTGGTGCGTGCAAAAGGGAGCAAAAAATATAGTTTTAGACCGAAGTTCATCGTAACTTTTGCGGCCATCGCTGGTTTCAATAAAGGAGTTGGCGGAGGAGGTTACGGTCCAGTATTGGTGATGGGAAACATACTTTCTGGTATCTATGAAAAGACTGCTGCTGCACTAACGCAGACTACGGAGGGATTTGTATCTACCGTAGGAGCAATCACTTTTTTTGCCCTTGCCTTTGGAGTCGGAGAGATAGATCTATTTCTTTTACCGTCGATGTTTACCGGCTCTTTCTTTGCTTCTATACTTGCTCCGTACATCCTTAGAGTGATACCCAACAAAATATGGAAGTTCTTGATCCCTAGTTATTCCTTCGGCATCGGTCTATATTTCATCGTAAGACTTTTCGTCCTGTAAAAAATCAAGAAAGATTAGTTAGTTTTAAATAACAGAATTCAGTATTAATATCCCAGATAATAATGGTTAGGAAGAAAAAATTGAATCCGAGCGGCTCAAGAGGTAATGACGGAGAGTTCCACAATGCACATCTAAGCCTCAACGAAGATGAACTGGAGGCAGCCGGTCTCGAAGTCGGTGACGAAGTGTTGGTGCGAGTGCGTGAAGACATGATAATCATCCAAAAGGCCGGAAAATGGCCTAACCGTAAAAGCGTGAAGGTCGAAACTCAAAAACCAGAAGGGTTTGAGTAATATCTTCATGCCGACGCCTGGTTCAAGGTCGCCTAATATCTCTTTTCGGTTATTCGTTATTTCATTTCAACTCTGATAATCTGATAAATGAAAGTAGTAAAAGCCTATTTTAGAGTACGTGGAGATTAACGTTTCCTATCTCTTTTTTGATTTGACAGATTACATCCCTTAGTTCATCTTTCATATGACTAAATTCGGGTTTAATCTGCAATGTCAATGAGGATAAAGAGGATAGCAGTCCTCGCTAAATCAGAGATTTAGGAAGGCGTGAGCAAGAACCCTACGGGCTTCAAGCCCGTAGATGAATTGCGTTGATTTCACTTTCACTACACCCTCCCCAGTTAAGTAATAAATAGTAAATAACGATATTTAAAACGATGAAAGTACAGAAAACGGTCAAAGTACCTGTTCACCACAGGACAACTGATAAGAAGTTATCTTATCTTGACAACTTGACAGCAAGATTAACCTATGCTGTTCAACTGT
>CAZRSB010000097.1:0-3298 GCA_964602715.1 uncultured Thermoplasmata archaeon
GAACCTCGAACTTCCTACAAGGAAGCCTCTTCCTTTAGGGAGAGGAGGATGTCACGTCGTCTAGTTCTTTGGCCCTTATAAGAAAATCTTTTATATTATCGTCTATCATTTTTATTTTTTTGAATCCTTTTTCAGGTGTATCTTTAAGGACTTCTATATCTCTTTCAGAAAGATTGTGTTCTCTTTTCAAAATAAAAATGATCTGATCTTTTATCCTTTCTTCAAAAAGTGCCTGTTTCACGAAATTACCTTCTTCAGCCCTTTGTAGACTTTGGACGTCATCTCGCAGTGGTAGATTCTCGTTTTTTTCTTTTTTTTCCTCTTCTTCCCAGGTGGTGACCGAACTACTTTCTCTATATAATTTTTCGCAAAACAACCAGAGAGGAATTATTAAGATAGCTACGGAGACACCTGCCCATCTACTCCTAAAAACAAAAAATATCGAGATTATAACTCCGATCGCAAATACTTTTTGAAAAAATAAGAATCTCACGTTTCTAATATCCTCATTTTTTAAGGTTCCTTTTCCTCCTTTTGGCAAGAAATCCATCTTAGCAAATTTATTTTGACTTTCTCCGTCGTCCTCCTTATTGGAATCAGAATCTGCCATTATATGCACCTATCCGGCCTATTGATATTTTATACATTTTTTCTTGTCTTTTTATCATCAATCAAAATACTCATCTCCTAGCTCATTTTTTATCTGTTTGAAATTTTTTATTGCTTTTTTTCTATCATCTTCTTTTAGCTGATGATCGCTATACTTCGCTCTTTCAAACAGTATAGTCATATTTCTTATCGTGTCTTCCTTCAATGATAAATTTTCAAGTGCCTTGTTTTCAAATTCTCTAGGAGTAAGTGACATCTTCAAGTCAATACCCCTTTTCTTAAAAAGCAAACACATTTTTTGATAATGCCGTATTATCACATCTCTAACATCTTTTCCTTTGTGGAGTTCTGTAATAGCATTTTTTGTTACGGAAGACATCTTCAGATCTTTTTCATCCTCTTTTTCGATTTCATCCCGCTTTTTCTTCAAAAGCATCACAACTAGAAATGATACTGAAATTCCCACAACCAACAAACCGAATAGCCCCGAACCTATCCTGCCTGAGGTAGGGTCACCATCTCTGAAGATTATATCGGGAAAAGAAGGCAAATCAAGATTTATGGATAAACCACTGAACAGCCCTATAAAAATTTCAAAAGCTTGTAACAAATAATCTAAATGAAATATTACTAAAATCAGAAGAGCACACACAGAAAATCTTTTGATAATAATAAGTGTGTCATAATCTGTTGCGATTCCTAAGCTCAACCCCAATATCACGAATACTAATGGTGCATATCTCAACCATTCAGGAAAGTCAAATTGAAAAGATGGAGACGTATCTTCTTCGCCATTTTGCTCAAATTCGGGAACATGTCTAACCTCTTCGATCCCAAAAAGAGCTGAGCTAAAGCTCCCCAGTGTCCATGCAATGATCAAAAGTAATATGACGCTAGCTAGAAATAACTCTTTTCGATCCAATTCAAGGTCCATCCTATCCAAAAAGGATTTTTAGTCAAATATAAGTTCTTTGATAAGTTAATTTCTGGTTCTTGACTTTAGGAGGTGGATTAAAGTAGAGATCAGAGGAAGTGTAAAAGACCCTTAGAGATAAAAATATCTCTTTTTTATCTATTGGTTTTGAAGTAAAATACAATGATTGCTAAAGATGTAAGAATCAAAAGCAGAGATAGAACTAGACCTAATCGTATTAAACTATCGATCTCTCCTAAAAATGCTGATTCGAGAGAGAGTCTCATGGGATTGTTCTAAATATCCCGCTAATCTTTTAGTGCTAGAGTACTGGGAAACTACTCATTCTTTTTTTTCCAATATATCGATTATCTCCAGATCGATAGAAGCCATCTCGTCGGAAATCTTACCTATGTTCTCTAGCGTTTCTTCAGCACTCTCACCTACGATCCCGTTATCGTTGGGTACTTCCATCCCTTTTAACGCCATCAGGGCGCTTTCCAAAGTCTCTCCTGCGGCAGTAGATATTTTAAGCGCGCAACCTTCCTTAGCACCGTCACATATCATACCAGTTAGATTTCCTGCTAGGATCTTTATAGAGTTTCTGATCTTCGAAACATCTCCACCTAATAAGTAGGTCAGAGCGGCCGCAGAGCCCATACCTGCTTTGACAGAGCATCCGCAAAGAGCGGAAAGATGGCTGGACTTGTGGGTAGAATATTTAGTCACTAGATGGGCTAACATCGCAGCTTCGGCCTGCTTTCGTTCATTCAATTTTTTTTCTTCTCCAACGACACCTATAGGTACGAGGACGGTGATCCCTTGGTTACCAGAGCCCGAAGTGCTCATAACTGGTTCTTCTATACCTCCCATCCTTGCATCGGCTGCAGCAGCTGTTTTGATCTTAACCTTGTTCACTAGGTCGTTCGAAAGTTCTCCATCTTTAACCATATCATCCAATTTTTTTCCGACTTCTATTCCATATCCCTTTTTCAGGCTTTTTTCCCCGAGACTTTTGTTCATCTTTATTCCTTTGTATAGTCTTTCTACTGTATTTTCATCTATGTTTTCGGCTATTTGAACCATTTCCTCGAGGTTGTCTGGAATTTCTATTGGACTGCTTTCTTTTTCTATGTGTTCATCATTGTATAAAATGTCTCCATCGACTTCTATTGTAGATATATGATCGTGAAATTTTTTGAGTCTGACAGAGGAGGTTCTTTTTACTTTATCATGCTCATATTTGAGACAGACGCTGATGTCGAATTCAGATTTGTCTTTGACTTCAGTTATATCAATCTTATTTTCTTTGACTATTTTTTTAGCTTCTCTTATAATCCCTTCATCAACGTCTTCGAATAGCTCGAGTTCTTTATTGGGATCGAGAAATATACCTATAGCCGCAGCCATGTATATTCCCTTTTCTTTATCTGTCCCAGGGACAGCCATCGAAAAAGCGTTTTTGTAGACCCCTTTACCGATACTCAATCGAATCGTCTCGATATCATCGGTTTTTGGTCCGGGAATCTCTTTGCAAGGTTCATTGGGTAGATTATCGAAAAGAGAATTGTACGCGATAGAGGTAGCATAACCTAAAGCTACCGGCTCAGTGCATCCAGTAGCTGGTTTAACGTTTTCGTCTAAGAATCTTTCTGTATCCATCGCTAAATAACGAAGACTATTTTTTATAAATATTTAACTCATTTTACCAAGAAATCACCTTCTAAACCTAACAGTTTAATGAGAGAATCTGACAAGAATAGTTAAGCTATAGTG
>CAZRSB010000098.1:0-3275 GCA_964602715.1 uncultured Thermoplasmata archaeon
CCATCCGATTTATAATTAGATAAAAATCTAATTAAAACTTTTCGGGATGAAGCCGACTTTGGTTAATATATTAACTTTAGAAATCGTCTATGATTTTACTCTGATTTTTAACTCGTGATCTGATCTTTTTTGGATTCACTATTACAACCCTAACATTAATAACAAATAACATATTCCTACCTATCGTGAGAAGATGGTAGACCCGGAGCCTTTTAAGATAAAGATGGTTAAATCTCTCAAGAGATTATCTCGAGAGGAGAGGAAAAAGAAAATCGAAGAATCGGGATATAATGTTTTTAAACTTAAATCCCAAGACGTCTTCATCGACCTACTGACAGACTCAGGTACAACAGCAATGAGTGATGTTCAATATTCAGAGATGCTAAAAACTGAACAGGCTTATGCGGGTAGTAACTCTTATTATGATTTAGAAAAGACCGTTAAAGAAATATTTGGATTTCAAAAATTTATTATTGTTCATCAAGGTAGAGCTGCCGAAAACGTGCTCTTTTCCAACCTCATCGAGAAAGGAGATCTAGTGCCCAACAATATGCACTTCGACACAACTAGAGCTAATGTCAAACACAAAGGAGGAAAACCGATCGATCTTGTCCGTGATGAAGCTTATGAAACAAAAGAAAAAGTGGATTTCAAAGGGAATATGGACACAGAAAAACTCACGGAAATTATAGAAGAACATGGTCAAGAAAAAATACCTTTGATCATGTTGACCATAACAAATAACACAGGCGGCGGACAGCCTGTTTCGATGAGAAACATTGAAAGGGTCGCCGAGATAGCTGATCAGTATGAAATCCCATTCTTCTTCGATGCATGTCGGTTCGCTGAAAATGCCCATTTTATAAAGCAGAGAGAGAAAGGTTATGGAGATAAAAGCATAAAAGAGATCACAAAAGAGATGTTCTCTTATGTAGATGGATTTACATTTAGCGCTAAAAAAGAAGGGTTGGTAAACATCGGAGGACTCATTGGGATAAGAGATGATGAGTTATTTACAGAATGTAAAAATCTAAGTATTATCATAGAAGGTTTTCCCACCTATGGAGGATTGGCCTGCAGAGAATTGGCAGCTATGGCCCAAGGATTGAGAGAGGCTACAACTGAAAGTTACCAGAAATATAGATACGAACAGGTTCAATATTTGGCTAAAAAACTCATAGAAAAGAATGTACCCATCATCGAACCTCCAGGAGGTCATGCTGTTTTTGTGGATGTCAAGAGGTTTTTACCCGAAATACCGCAGGAGAACTTCCCTAGCCAAGCATTAACAACAGAACTGTACAAAGAATATGGTATCAGAGCTGTTGAATTGGGTACTAGCGCATTCGGAGAGACCGATGAGGAGGGAAACATCATACCAGCTGAGATGGAAACGATGCGTCTGGCCATTCCTCGTAGAGTATACACTCTGAATCATTTGGATTATGTAGCTGAATCTTTGGGCAAACTCTACCAAGATAGAAAAAAGATCGGTGGATTAAAAAGAACTTATGCTCCAGAATTACTTGGTCACTTCATGGCAGAGTTTGAACCCATAGAATGAATCCGATGGATTAAAATAATTCCTAGAAGCTTCTATTATTACCCGGACTTCCGGGTAGGGTCCTGATGGGTCCCCCTTTGAAGTGGACTGAACGTCCCATTATGATCTGGGATCAACCCCAGGACCTTACAAGCCCCTGGTCAGAGTCAAGGAGGGGAGATGGATGTACCTCACGATGAACCTACCTGTTACGGCCAGGGGACATCCTAAACCTGAAAAGATGACCCGAAAAAATAGAACATTAAAATGCCCAAAATGCGGGAGCACTAATATATTCGCCCACACCGGATTCATTACTGGCTTCAAATACAATTGTGAAGACTGTGAGTATGTTGGTGCGCTTGTGATTGAAGAAGATGAAGAAAATATAGATAAAGATGGGTGGTGAGTTTTTATTTCAAGCGTACATTGCTTGCTTTTTCAGCTTTTTTTCAGTAGAATCAGAAAGTACTTTATCCACAGCTTCTAAAAAGTCCTGCTCCTCTACCTTATCGCCGCAGTCTCTTCTGATAGAAAACATACCCGCCTCAGTACATATCGCTTTGATATCGGCACCGCTGGCATCCTCCGCGTAATTCGCCAACCTCTCTATATCAATATCCCTACTTATATTCATATCATGTGTGTGTATCTTAAATATCTCTTTTCTAGCTTCAAATCCCGGTTTTGGTGTCTCAATTATCCTATCGAATCTCCCAGGTCTCAACAATGCATTATCCAGTAATTCTGGTCTGTTTGTAGCGCCGATTATCTTTACGTCGTCAAGCGGATCAAAACCATCTAACTCTGATAAAAGCTGCATCATGGTTCTCTGAACTTCTCTATCTCCTGAGGTGGCTTGTTCCTGTCTTTTAGTAGCTACTGAATCAAGTTCATCAATGAATATGACTGTAGGAGCTTTCTCTCTCGCCATCTCGAAAAGCTCCCTTACCATCCTTGCACCTTCACCTATGTACTTTTGAACCAGTTCAGACCCTACTAATTTGATGAAAGTTGCTTCAGTTTTATTGGCTACTGCCTTTGCCATCATAGTCTTTCCTGTCCCTGGTGGACCTACTAGTAGAACTGCCTTTGGAGGATCTATCCCAACGGATTCAAATTTTTCTGGATATAAAAGAGGTTCCTCTACAGTCTCCTTCACTTCTCTTATCTGATCTTTCAATCCTCCGATATCATCATAGGTCAATTTTGGTTCTCTAACAACCTCTGCCCCCATCACATCAGGATCCACAGGAGGAGGGAGTACCTTAACTATTGAAAGAGTCTGTTTATTCAACGCAACTCTAGAACCTGGTTTCAAATCATTTTCAGGTAAAAAATCTGCTACATTGACTATAAAATCAGGACCTGTAGAACTTTCTATCACAGCTTTATCAGCTGGTAAAAGCTCCTTTATTTGTCCAACCAAAAGAGGAGGTTTCTTCAGTCTTGCTACTTCTTTTTTTAATTCTTTAGTCTCCTTTTTGAGGCGCTCCAATTCATTCCTCACATAGTCATTCTGTGTAGAGCTGGCATGCTCACTGGTCATCTCGGCATGTTTCCTCTGGAGCTCCTCTATCCTCTGAGTCAACTCCTTTGATCTTCCACTTAAATCTTCTTCGTCCAAATGACCACCGTCTTATTTCTTAAATTACGGAGAGCACTGTTATAAAGGTTGTGGTAACATCCCAGGAATCTACTTTCGACAAAGATTAAAATAAGATTTATAGTG
>CAZRSB010000099.1:0-3275 GCA_964602715.1 uncultured Thermoplasmata archaeon
TTTTCTCTTTTGAAAGCTTCCTCCACCAAAATCTCATCATCTTTGATCACGTATAAAAAGCGGTGATCACCAACTCTCAATCTGTAGAAAGTCTTATGACCACTCATCTTTCTTATGTCACATCCAGAACGGGGTTCAAAAGGATCCTTTGACAATCTTTTCAGACTTTCGTAACATCTATTTTTCTCACTATCACTAAGTGAATCTAGATACTTTTCAACATCTGGATGAAGCAAAACAGAATAACTCATTCTAATCCTCTAGTTTCGCCGTACTCTTCAAGGGAGATGTGTTTGTCCTTGTCTTTCTCAGCTTTCTCGTGTAAGAACCTCGAAAAATCATCTACCCGTTCTCTGATGATCTCTCTGATAAATTCTGCTTTTGAGGTATAGTCTCCCCTCTCCACAAGTTCTTCCAACTCTTCATATTGTTCTTCAGTTATCCTCACATTCAAGGTTTTAGTCTTCGTGACCATAATACCTGTATTACTTATGCAATACACTATTTAAATATTTTTTTGTTTTTCGGCTCTTGTAATATCCTAAAATTGTTTATATTTCCGAACCAGTTCACTAGAGAATTTTTATATTTATATTTATTATAGCTAGTTTCCTGAATAGAAATTACACCGCTACTCCTTTCAAGTTTGCATACCGAGAATTGATTTTTGGATTTGAGCTTTTAAAACTAACATTCAAAGAAAAATTAGAAAATCAAAAGCTGATATTGATTCCTGAGAGTAAGACTATTGAGGACTTTAAATTCTATTATCTTGATGGAAATGGTGAAAAAAATACTGCGAAATTTGATTTCGATGAAAATGGAGATATCGATTTATACATAGATCGTTGGAGATTACATAAGATCTAGATCAGACTTGCTGTGGTAAAACTTATTGTCACCTAGGTAGTATTGAATTTTCTTTCACCTATTTTAAACTCCTTTTGGTAATGAAGAAGGTTCGTCCTCTAATTATTTGAATGAGGACCAATTATATAAACTGATAATCTAAATGAAGTTTAAAGATAAGACATTTAGTTTTAATAATCTTTGAACACCTTTTTCATAAATTTTCTAGCAAAGATGGTCGAAATATAAGCGATCCCTTTTTTCAAAGGGTTTATCCTTGCTTTGTAGTAATAGTCCATATCAAACCACCCTTTATTTTTCCAGTAGTCATAGTCTGCTGGGATACCCTCTTTATTTACTTCAGCATTCATCTTCCATACGTTGAACCACACAAGATCATAGACGGTGGGTGATGGTAATTCGTCACATTTCAATCCATCATAAAATCTGTCTGTAGCTTTTTCTAATTCCTTTATCGATTTCTTTTTGTATTTTTCAGTCAATTAATCCACATCTGGAATACCCAAAGTGGAAGCCACATCGAATCCCCATGCATGTACAACCTTCTCCATATATTTCAACGGCTTCTTGAATATCTTTCCTCGCTGTATGAAGACCATCGCTTTTTTGTCGAAAAATCTAGGTCTGTGTACTACGTAAGTAAAATGATCTACGAAATTTTTCATCAATGCTGTGATATGAAAGTTGTAAACAGGCGATACGAATATCACTCCATCTGAGTCGTGAATCCTTTGTTCGATGATATCTCTATCATCATCTAAAGGACAACTTTCTTTTCAATTAACAATACATGACTGGCATCCCGTGCAATTGCCAAGATAAAGATCCTTTAGAAAAAGATATTCGAACTCGATTTCCTTATGATTCTTCAATCTTTCCTCTATCATCTGAGTCAACTGGTATGAGTTCCCCTTTCTAGGACTCCCCACTATAGCGAGAACTTTTAGCATCTTCAATCTCGATCTACTTCTTTACTCTTCTCCAAGTAGATTTTATAAAGAATTCACCTTTTTCATTCTGATTTATCTTTGCGATCCATCTATAGGTGGTCGGCCATTTCTTAAACATTTTAACAGCGGCATAAAGAAATTTCAATGAGAGTTTATCGGCTTTAGGGATCCATCCAAAGGACGGTGTCATCCTTAGAGTCAAACTATCCTCTCGTCTTTCAACCTCGTACACACCTCTGATCTTTCCAGCAGATCGATCCCCTTCGATTTCAAATTCTCCTTCGAGGGTTGAATCTTCTTCTATATCCTCGATCTGAGGGAAAGAAGGCTCAAACTTCAACTTGATTATGTGTTTACCGCTGATTTTCTCGATGCTCTTTATACGGGGTTTATCGGATACCCATTCGATAGTATAGCAAGAGTCTTTTGTGGTGTGTTCATTCACCATCGGTTGAATTTCAAGATAAGGAAGAAGTTCATCAGTTTCCTTGTTGAAAGCCACTATCAAAGGGTCTGGACTGTAGCGGGTGTAAAGCATCTTTGTAAAGTCCATCGGAATAGGGAGTTCATCTGAATTATGTGATTTTCCATCTATAGAGATCGAAATAGACGTGTGTTTTTTCCTTACGAAATAAAAGTCATGTAAAAACACAAGCGGGAGTGCAGAAGGGTTTTCGGCGACGCTTCCCATAGGTGCTAGAAGCCCGAAAGGCTTACTCTTTTTTTCGTTCTTTTCAGTAATATTTAGACTTATCTCACGGTCTTCGATGTCTCTGAATTCGTAAGAAGCTTTCACTCCTTTTTGAGAGATTAAAAGTTCAGCTTGTTCCATCTCTGTTTCGACCATATTTGCCAGACCTTTGCCTGCGATATCGTATTTTCCCTTATCAAGATTCAAGCTAGGCTGATGATAAACATCGACTTTTCCATCGACTCGCCAACCTATAACGCTGTGACCTTTTCCGTGAATATTATCATCAAAGACTTGCGGCTCAAAACCTACATACAGAGAATCTGGATCTTTCTCAAAGTTAATAAGAATCAGTTTTTCCATCGGATCGATGTCTATTCTGAACGGGATATGAAGTCTGTGTGTCGATACTTCTTCTTTTTTCATAATTATCTACCCTTTCATATTGTTTTAATGTCGCCATCCTTAAATTTATTCAGAACTCCTCTAATCTATATAAATCGATGTTCTAAATCACAACATAATACACCAATATATCCGTGATAAATGGGTGATCTATACATATGATTTGATTATCCGCATAACTTTTTCTGGATTTTCCGTTGAAAACACTACCTCCCTTATCCATCCTTCTTTCAATGAAACTACAACTCTTGGGCCACCTATCACGTTATAAACGATCCTCCATTTTCCATCTACTCTTCCTAGGCGACTGCCCCATCCTCCATACCAGAGGCTCGATGTTTCGTCAAGATAACAATCTT
>CAZRSB010000100.1:0-2733 GCA_964602715.1 uncultured Thermoplasmata archaeon
ACCGTATTTATCGGTAGTAAGGAAACGATGAACTATGTACAGGCAGTCATGATGCAGTTCGGTAGTGGAAGTGACGAAGTCGTGATAAAGGCGAGAGGAAGATCTATAAGCAAGGCTGTAGACGTTGCAGAGATAACCAGACAGCGATTCATGGAGGACACGGATATAACCGATATCATCACAGAAACAGAAGAACTAGATAACGATGAAGGCGGGACGACCAACGTTTCCTCGATGGAGATAACTCTGAGTAAGTAGATATACTTCGGGGAAAGAGGAGATCACAGGAAAGATTCCTCCCTTTGCTTAGGTTGAGGTATTTTTAGTCTATTCTTTTTTCTTTATGATCTCAGGAAAACTTTTTGACCGAGTAGAGAGTATAAGAAGAATGAGATGAAGCTCCTGACCCGCAAGGTTTCGGAGGTTATGGTCTGCGACTACTGTCAGCACAGGAAGTGCAATTGGACCAAGTTTGGGCCGGAAAAAATTCCTTCTAGATGCTTCAAGGTGACATCGATAGAGATTGCGGAGGATTTTGTTGAAGAGGAAGAGTTCGATAAGAGAGTGGAGATCGCGAAAAGGATCGCCTCTTACGATCCAAACGAGAAGCTTTGGTACCTTGATCCTACGGTGGAGGACCCACTGACAGGCTATGAATTGGTTGAAGTTGTGGAGGAAGAGGTGAATGAATGGAGTGATTACAACGATCTAGAGTTGTCGGATATGGTCGACTATGAAGAGGAAGGATTTGAAAGGTTTGAGTGACGGTATAGCGATTAAAGTATTCTTTATTGTGGTAATGGATTGTGAGATTGCTTAATGAAGTGAAGTCCTAAGTAGATCTTTAGGTTTGAAGCTTTTTTTATTTGGAGGGAATGATCAAGTTTCAGTATATCCCTGTGGAAGTTCCCTCTTCTTTCTCATAACATCTTTTACAAAGGCCGTTATAATTCATGGCGGCTCTTCTTGTTATTTTATCTCCACAGCCCTTGCATATGTATTCGTCCTCACTCTCCCGAGCCATTATTCGTTAACTCCTATTAGGTGAAGAGTGTAGAATGTATTTAATCTTTACTTGACGAGTTATTATTGCTGGTTTAATTTCATCTGAGATTTAAAGGAACTGTGAGATACGTCTCAATTATCCAGCTTCTGCACTTAGGGCACTGGTCTCTACGATCGTAGGTATTTACCCATTCTGCTAGTTTGTAGAATACTTATTGAAACCGCTTTTTCTGGTTTAGGTGGGTGATATCTTTTCTTTGGGGCCATTTTTGAGGGTTTGGATGAGCTCTTCAAATAATTGTATTTCTTCATCGGTCAGAGTTTGAGTGGTCATCGTTTTTCCCAGGAACCGGTGGTACGCCATCAAGACGATCTTTTTGTACCTCTCTTTGAAAAAAAGATCTGCTATCTTTTGGACTCTTTCATGCTGCTTTGTTACCCTTCTTGATCTCTTTGTGTTTTCATCTTTTAGATCATGTTTTACTTCCTGTAATTCCTCAATATAGCTTTCTAGTCTCTCATAGTATTTTTCAGGCAGTTCTATAGGTAATTTTTCTTCTTTTTCTCTTTCCCACACATCTATCCCGTCTTCATAGGTGAGGTCTGACTCCCGCTTTATAGTGTAGTCTTCATTTTTATTATCTTTAGGAGTTTTTTGTTCAAGATCTTGTAGGGTATTGATCTCTTGATTTTCCGGGTTAAATAGGTAGGTATAGTCTCCAAAATAATCTCTATGTTTATCGATAACTTCTCTATTTTCCGAGTTATCCAAGATGATCAGTTGAGATTTTGTTTTGTTGGGATGGATGTTTTCGGATTCGGGAAAATACTCCCTCATCCTTTTGAACTGTCTGGTTGTTTCACCTATATCCTGGAGAGAAGTTTTCATCTCGAAAAGCATGCATTTTTCTAATTCGTTGTTTTGAAATTCTTCTATTTTGAGGTCGATGAAACCTCTTTCACCGTAGTAGTTGTAAGGTACTTCAAGCTCGGATAAGATCTTTTTTGAATCTTCGGTTTTTTCTTGCCAATACTGTTTGAATTTCTGCACCAGTTCTGCATGTTTTGAGTCTTTTGGTCCCTGCATGTGTTTTCACTGTTTTGGTATGTGGTGATTATCAAATAAACATTGGTATTCTTGTCGTATTGTATTGGTGTGTTGTAGTTAGGTTGGTTTTTAACAGGAGAAAGGTGCTCTGCCTGAAGGTGAGTTCAAGTTGGATTGAGGAGACGTGTTGCCTCCTGATCATGAGGAGGAAGCTGGTGTGTTGAGTAAAACTGCGTTGGCTGTGGAGAGGTTGTATGAAGCTGGTGTGGTCTGTGAAGAAGAAGCGAGGGAGATGCTCTGGAAGATGACTTCCCTAGGTGAGATAGAAGGTTGAAAAATACGTACATAGCAGACTAAAAATAATAGAAAAAGTCAGGAAAGTTGTTTTCTTTTACTCGCTAGTTATACTTTACCGTTTGTTCTTTTCGTAGATTGTAGATCATCAGGGTTATGACCACTACTAATAACGGATTTAAGACCGTGCCGAGGGAGATTTATCTTTTTGCCATCCCATCGTGAGAGAGCATTTTCTTCCCTATCACCTCTAAAATCCTTAGGGCTCAGAATATTCCTCTTCGGTTTCCTGAGCTATAGATTCCTCATCCTCTTCAAATTCATCCTCCTGTTCGGTTTCCTGAGCTATAGATTCCTCATCCTCTTCAAATTCATCCTCCTGTTCG
>CAZRSB010000100.1:2833-3262 GCA_964602715.1 uncultured Thermoplasmata archaeon
GTTTCCATAGGAGTTTCTTCTTCGCCCTTCCTTTTTACTAGAAGCACAGCTATTATTACCAATATCAGGACAATTAGACCTATTCCTAAGTAAGGTAACCAGCCTATTCCATCTTCTTCCTCATCTTCAACTTCATCAAAGTATGCTGTTATCTCTTTTTCTTCCGTTATCTCTATCGTGATCTCCTCTTCTTCGTCATCAACGTCGTCTCCAACACCATCCTAGTAATCAAACTCATAATCATCTTCTGGAATAGCCTTTATCGTCACTTGATCTCCTTCATCGTATTCATCCTCAAAAGGTACATCGACTTCAACACCCTCTACTTCGATAGTACCTTCGCCCTCAGCGATGTCTATTTCGATGGAGTACTGTTCTATTTCTTCAACTACTTCAACGGTATCAAATGCCAACGTTATATCTCTTTCA
>CAZRSB010000101.1:0-3201 GCA_964602715.1 uncultured Thermoplasmata archaeon
ATAACGTCTATCGTTAAGTTTTTCTTATAATTTAACTTAATACTATATTAACTGGGTCGGTTGAGAATGTATTTTGCTATTGCAGAACCGTCCAAAATCATCTAGAGTCTCTCCATTCTTTGATTATCTCAGTGCTTTCTTCACTAGAAGACTTCCAAGATAGACGGGTCGATGTCCGATTATGTGCTGGCAGAAAGGGATTGATTTACGATCTATCTTGTGAATTTTTACAAAGTAAGTTCATCATAAATAGCGTCTGTTTTTGATTATGAGATGTAGTTGATTTCGTTATGACCTGCGGTTGATTTTGTTATCAGTTGCGGTGGACATCCACTGTAGTTGATATCTATGGGAATGGAATTCCCAATCTCTCTCGACAAGTATGTCTCGAGATATGAAGTGTCAACTGCGCTTGATAATATTTCAAGGATTTCATCCTCTCATTTCTCCCGTTTAACGGTCGAAAAAATGGGGTAAATCAACCGGAGATGATATATGATATGTAAGAGGAATAACTTCCTCTCATCTCTCAGTTTTAAGAAAACACTCGAGATGCGGTGGATGGAAGAATGGAAAAAAGAGATGTGGATGTGCAGGAACATGTTCCTTTCATCCTCACTTTCGTCGAGGAATAGAATATTCCTCTACCATTAGATTTATGAAATAATTCCGATACGTTGCGGATGGTAAGGGAATCAACCGCGGATGATAATTGCGCCGGAACAGGTTCCGTCTCTCACTCGGCAAGTGTGCCTCGTGATATGATGTGTGGTTGATGGGGCGGGCTGGCGGAACTAGTCCTCCTCGGTGTCGTTGCCGGTCAGTTCGTCTTTCATGTAGATCCATAGTTTTTTAGGGTTAACGGCTTCCATGATGTAGTCCCATTCTTTCTTTGTGAATTCTCCTGTCAGGTATAAGATCGCGCCGTAAAGTCCAAGCATCGCTCCACCATAAAAGAACAGATGATAGAATCGGGTGATCGGCATGACCTGCATCTCCCAGGCGAACAGTATCAAGCCGGAGATCAAAGCGGCGCCGATGTGGTAGAATGTCACCCAAGTGAAGGAGACGTCCGCCAGGCGTTTGGAGACGTAGTATTTGGCGATAGCTATACTTATACCTGCTGTTAGAGTAGCTATTGCTGCGCCTACTTCCTTGAGGCCGAAGAGTGGAACGCCGAAAAGTGAATCGGGTATGAGGATGACATTCAAAGCTACGTTGGCCAAGTTTCCTACCACTGAAATCTTAGCGCTAAGTTTTGGTCTGTTTATTCCCGGAATCACGTGTTTATAAGGTCTGAAGTAAAGAGAGAAAAATGAATTTATCGCAAGTATCCTGACAATAGGAGCAGCGGGTAGGAAATCCGCGCTTATCATGATGTAGATGATCTCACGAGGAAACAATATAAGAAATACTATCACAGGAGAGATGAAAAGACTTGTGTATCTTGCGGCTCCTTTGACCGCCTCCCTGATACTTTCCCAATCACCTTTCGCATGGTACTCTGAAATAGTTGGGAATATCACCGTACCTATCCCAACAACTAATCCCTTCACAACAAGGGCTAGTTGTCTCCCTGAAGCGTAGTAACCCACATTGGCTGATCCCCAAAAGAGCTGGACCATCACTATGTCCACTCTGTTCCCTAATCTACTTGTAATTTTGCTGAAAAAACCAGGAAGAGCAAAGTCCCAATAACTCCTGATCGAGTCCCAATCTGGCTTTTTCACTTCTATATCTTTTATGTAAAATATTCCAACCAGTGCTGCAAGAGCACCACCGGCCACATACGTCAGGGCTAAATCGATGGCCTGTCCGCCTGTAAGAGCAACGTAGATGATGAAAAAAGTAGGAACCGACTGATCCATGAAGCGGATAACTTCCATTTTGGCCATCTGTTTTTTTGCTCTGAAGGTCCTTGTAGCTATCTGCCCTATACTTTTCAAAAGGAAAAATCCCAAGATTATGTAAAGAGCTAATTCGTGCGTAGGGCTCTGGAAACCCATACCTAAAACTCGTTTCCAAACCTGTATACCTCCAATGAGTAGAGCAGCTGTTACCAATGTTGCTAAACTTTTGAGAGTTATGTATGTACCCATGCATCTGTCTTCTTCTATTTCTCCTCCGGAAAGTCTTTTGACGTGGGCGCTTTTGAAAAATCCGCCTATAAAACCAAACAATGAGACCGTACCTAAAGCGAACTGAACTATACCATAGTTGTAATCCGGATTAGCCATGAATCTACCTATGAAGAAAAGGCCAATCCAACCCGTCAAGTACTCGATATAACGGTTTACAGCTACAAGGAAGCTCTTTCTACCTAGCATCTTGATTCTTACAGTGGGATATATACGAGGATTATTTAAAATATTAGTCTTTTCGATAGGTCTAGACTTATTTTACTTTATCAACTGTCAGATCCACATTTTTTGAATGATTTTAACATATAGAGAATTTAATTATGATATACAGTTGATCTGATTATGAGCTGGAGTCGATGTCAACCCCAATTGATGTATAAACTGTCAACCGGAAATGATAATATTTCAAGGATTTCATCCTTTCATTTCTCCCGTTTGACGGTCAAAACAAAGGGGAAAATCAACCGGAAATGATATATGAACTGCGGTTGATGGATAATGGAAGAAAAGAGGTCTGGATGTGAAGTAGATCAACTGTAGATGATAATTATGATTGGCGGTTGATGGCGGAGGGTGGTGGAAGAAAATTGGCGTGTTCTGGTCTTTTTCTGGTCGGATTTTAAGTAGTTTTGGGCAGTTTGATTTTAAGCAGTTATGATTTATGATGTTAAATAGATATTATGGATTTTTCAACGATGCTTGTTCTAATCGTCTACTTCCGTTAAAAAATGAGTAAAAAATACTATCCTATCGTATCGGTCTCAGCAGTATTTTTCCTCGTAATCCTCTAGAGAGATCACTTTACCTTCTTCTTCGTCTTTCAGACCACTTTTCTTCAAGTTTCTCGTCTAGCTGAAGTCTCATAAAAATTCCTCTAGTTCAAAAAGTTTGTTCTCATAATCAGTAGATCAGAATTCTCTATCATAGATGTTCCTCCGGTGTCCTAGGGTCCCAACAAATATCTCCTCGTTTTCCTTATCTAACTGGACTAAGACTCTATAGTCACCAACTCTAAGAGAGTATCCATCAACATTGGAGAGAGGTTTTAGATAGTGCTCAG
>CAZRSB010000102.1:0-2848 GCA_964602715.1 uncultured Thermoplasmata archaeon
AAAATTGATAGAAAATAGTAGACTGTCTGGCTATTTAAATACGAAACGGGATTGAAAGTTAGGCATAAAACCCTATCCTATCTGAGTTTTTTTCTGCTATTGATTCTACCTATAACAGTACTCATTTTATTTTTGATATTCGGTTTCAAAAAAGGGGTGATCGATCCTTCAGTTTTTTCTCATCCAGCTGTTGGCTCGTTCTCCATGTACCTGGATAGATGGAATTCTTTATACTTATTGGGCGTGGGAGTTGTGACTCCCATGATTTCACTCTATTCGTATCCTTATTTAGATCACCATTTGGATTCTATGAAAGAAGAAGGTAGAGATGTATCTTCTTTGTATAAATATTACTTTTTATACACTATATTCGCGGCATCCATGATGGGTTTCTTGTTGACTACTAATCTATTGATGCAATTCATCTATATAATTCTCACTGGTTTTAGCAGCTTCTTGATCATATGGCATTTTGGCTATGGAAGTAGAAGAGCAACTGCAACTACTTATTTGGTGTGGTCAGTCATCGGAACCGCGTTGTTTCTGATGGGAATCATAGCCTTTGGATATCACGTAGGTACTTTTGATATAATAAATCCGATAACAACCGATTGGAACGAGGGTTTAGGAAGTGATCTTACTGTCATCATTCCTCTTTTGTTATTTTTTGCGATATGGGTCAAACAATCACTATTTGGCTTCCATGTTTGGCTGCCTCACTCCGATGATTGTGCCCCTACTCCTCTATCAGCGGTCATATCGCCCAATTTTGTAGGGATCTCTAGTTATGTGCTTGTAAGAGTATTGGGACAAATATTTCCTATCCATTTCAGTATGTTCTTCCCTTTGTTTTTGGTTCTAGGGTTCATAACGATGGTTTATGGAGGCCTGACAGCGCTCGCTCAGGACGATCTTCAACGCCTTTTGGCTTATTCAACTATTTCCCAGATGGGATGGATAGTATTTGGAATCGGGACAATGACCTCTGCCGGGATGAAGGGAGGAGTTCTTTTGTTCGTTACACAATCACTGAGTTCTTCAGTCTTGTTCATGGTATCTGGGCTATTGATTATAAGGTACGATGGACTGCAAGATATTTCGGAGATGGGAGAGTTATTGACTATAGACCCGATACTATCCTCATTTGTTATCATGGGCTTTTTGACCTTAGTTGGAGCGCCTTTGACTGTGGGATTTTGGGCAAAGACTTTTATATTTAGTGAGGCTATAAAAAATCAATTAATAACTGGACCCGTTACCTTCATCATAATAATTGTTTTCGTCGTCTTTGCTGGAGGGATAACTGCAAGCTATTCGTTCTTGACCATAAAAAGGATGCTATTCGGATGGTTCAAAGGAGATAGTGAGCCGAAACCTCTAAAATGGAACAGAACTACCTATTCAATAGCATTTATTGGGCTCGTATCAATCATCCTTTTCTTTTTTCCGACACCTCTGCTAGGACCTGCTAAACCCCCTAGATTATCGGTTCTGACAATCGAAGGTTTGATTTTTCTAACATCGTATCTTGGGGCCTATACTATATTTTCTGGAAAGGCTAGGTATTATGTTGTACTCCTATCCTATAAAATTGAAAATGGGATTTTAGACTATTTTCTTTACGAGAAGATGTTTTCTTGGATCGAAAATTCTAAGAAAAAAATCCGACTAGTAGACGAAGATAGTTTTTCTTCATCTGTTTATTGGTTAACACTTTCTATAACAATTTTTATCCTATGCTTCCATATTTTCTTTTTAGTTTTGAGGTAACATGTGTAGATATTATAGACATTTTTAATTTTAAAAATCATATAAAACACGTTTTCTCTATTCTCTGAAAAACCATCTTTTGATCCGGTTTTTTACATCTTTTAAAATACACTATATCAAAAAACTATTTATATAATTACACATTTGAGTAGTAACATGAAAAAGTTAGTCGTGATGAGCGGTAAGGGCGGAGTAGGTAAAAGCACTGTAGCCGCTAATTTAGCTTTCAAACTTGCCTTTGAAGGTAACCAGGTTGGAATATTTGATAGTGATTTTCACGGGCCGTCCATCCCCCAGATGTTGGATGTAAGAGAGGATATCCTTGGAATGGAGGATGAAGAAACCATAACACCGGTAGAAGTCAATCCAAATCTCAAAGTGGTTTCGATGGAATTTTTGCTTCCAGACGATGATTCCGCTGTGATCTGGAGGGGTCCCATGAAGATGAAGGCGATCAAAGACTTTCAGGAAAGAGTCCAGTGGGGCGATCTAGACTATCTAGTTATCGATCTTCCTCCTGGAACCGGAGATGAGCCTTTAAGCATAGCACAGCAGTTCGACGATCTTGAGGGTTCTATCATAGTTACGACCCCTCAGAAAGTGGCAGTTCAAGCTGTCCGTAGGTCTATAGATTTTTCTGAAAAGGTAGGGATGAAAGTCCTTGGTGTGGTCGAAAATATGAGCACTTTGACTTGTCCGAATTGTGGGGTGGATATCGATGTATTTGGATCAGGTGGAGGAGAACGGATGGCTGAAGAGTTGGATATTTCCTTCTTGGGTAGTATTCCCCTAGACCCAAACATAATGAAAAGTGGTGAAGAAGGAAAATCTTTGATCAAAACTGGTTCCGATTCCTCCGAGGCGTTTGAAAATATAGTTATGAATTTAAAGAAAGAATTGGGTGAATAAAATGAAAGTGGCAATATCGGCAGAAGGAAAAAACGGAAAGGCGAATGTAGACGAAAGATTTGGAAGATGTCCATATTTTGTGATAGTGGACACTGACGAGATGGAAAACAAGGCTATTGAAAACGAACACGCTAAGGAAAGCCACGGTGTAGCACCTCAGGTTGTCCAG
>CAZRSB010000103.1:0-2689 GCA_964602715.1 uncultured Thermoplasmata archaeon
TATTATCATCTATCTGAGTTAAAAAAAGCAGGGATAATAGACGTTGCTGAATACAGGGAGGAAGGAGGAGGGGCACCGGAAAAGATATGGAAGTTAGCTAAAAAGAGAATAGAAATAAACCTTATTCAAGAGGATTAAGATGCCAACTGCAGTAGAGTCAGATGGACTCAGTAAAACATTCGGTGAAGTAGAAGCTGTTAAAGATGTGAGTTTCAAAGTTGAAAAGGGTGAATTTTTCGGGTTTTTAGGACCCAATGGTGCAGGGAAAACCACCACCATCAGGATGTTGACAGGTTTGATCACTCCAGATTCTGGCAAAGCTCTTATCGAAGGGATCAATTCTCAAAAAGACCCAATAGGAGCCAAGATGAAGATGGGTGTCATACCTGAGTTCGGTAATATATATGAGGACTTAACAGCGGAAGAAAATCTTCATCTTGCAGGCAAATTTTATGGCATGAATAAAAAGGAAAGAGAAAAAAGAGCTTCAGAAATTTTAAAGATGATGAAATTAGAAAAAAGAGGTCAAGACGCACTTCAGAATTTTTCTAAAGGCATGAAACAAAGGGTCAACATCGGGTGTGCAATAATCCATGAGCCTCCTGTATTATTTTTAGATGAACCTACTTCTGGACTCGATGTTCAGAGCAGAAGGTTGGTTATAAGGTTGATACAAAAAATGCAGAAAGAAGGAACTACTATTTTCTTGACTACACATGATATCAAGGAAGCTAATGAACTGTGTGAGAGAGTTGGTATAATCCACGAAGGTGGATTGGTCGCGATAGATAGACCTGAAAAATTGAGAAATACTTTTGATAAAACACAATCTATCGAGTTGTCGATCGAAGGTGACTTTAGCCCTGAATCTCTCAAAAATGATCATGTCAACAAAATCGAACGGTCTGGTGACAAGTTGAAGATATTCACTGATGATCTTGACGCGAGTGTGAAAAATTTAGTCAAACTATCCGAGAGGAATGGCTTTAAGATAATATCACTAAGAACTTGTGGTCCAAGTTTAGAGGAGGCTTTCGTAAGACTAACGGGTGATATGGAATGAGCTACAAAGGCTATATTAGAGGTATCTTGAGCACAGCTGAAAAAGATATCAAGATATACTACAAAAAACCTCCAGTGATAATATTTGGACTATTGTTTCCTCTTTTGATGTTCCTTGCTTTTTACATGGGGAGGGAATTGGAAATAGCTTTTTTCTTTCCAGGATTTCTAGCCATGTCTCTTTTTTTCACTTCGTCTTCTGTGGGTCCTTTAGTAACCCCTTGGGAGCGACAAGCAGGAACATACGAGAGGTTGTTGTCTTATCCTGTAGATATAAAGGTGGTTCTGATAGGTGACATATTGGCAGGTTCTATATTTGGTATATCTTTAACCACGATCGTTCTTATCGCATGTTGGTTCCTTCTCCCCATAGAGATCGCCAGTGTAACGGTATTGGTTCTTTCCTTGATTCTAGGTGGGATAACCTTTTCAACGTTGGGCGTACTTTTAGCTTCTCCAGCTACTAAAGCGCCATCCAATATAATGATGCTATCTAGCTTGATAAGATTCCCTTTGGTGTTCATCAGTGGTATATTCATACCGTTAGTTGAGATGGGGAGTACTCTGAGAATACTTTCTTACATATCTCCGCTTACCTATCTAGTGGATTCATTTCACACAGGGATAGGTGGAGAAAATTATTTCATCCCTGGGTTAGGTTTACTCCTCCTTTTGATATTTACAGCGATTTTCTTCGTCATGTCTATCAAGATCCACGAGAGAAATATGGTTAAGGGGCTTTGATTTATTTGAGTGAGAGATCTCTTCAGAAAAAGAGAGATCCTATCTGAAAGATCACTCCTCCCATAAGGAAGGAAAACAAAGATGTGAAAAGCAGAACTCCAAAAGACAACTTGTAGCTAAATTCATTAGCTAAAACTCCTAACACCGCAATACAAGGAACGTAGAACAATGCTACAACCGATGCAACAAATAACTGTAAAGTTGTCAGTTCCATCTCCAGTAAAGGTAAAACCGCCAATTCTCTTCTAAATACGCCTAGGATTAAAGGTGTAGAAGCTTCCTGAGGTAATCCCAGCCAACCAGAAACTATTGGTTCTAACGCTGACCCAACGTATAGAAGAACACCGGTCTCATATAGAATTGCAGCTATCCCTATTATGACGACCATCGGAGCAGCTCCTTTGCGGAAAAAGTGTTTTAACCTTATCCAAAGTTTTTTGCCTATCATCTTCGTATCCGGAACTAAAAGTTCTGGAACCTCCTGTATCATCGGGTTTCTTTTAGTATCTAAAACCTTACCCATTACAAGTCCGAACGTAAACGCAGCGACCAAAGAGAAGAGGAAAACGGCGATCACGAGTAATATCGAATGTTCCGCTAGGAGGGCTATAAAGGCTCCAGACTGAGCAACGCAAGGTACAGCAAGACATACAGAAGTGGAAACTATCATCCTTTTCTTTCTGTCTCTCATTGTCCTTGTAGACATTATCGATGGTATAGCACATCCATAACCGAGTAAAAATGGTATGAGATGCGACCCAGAGAGATTAATCTTTTTGAAAATGCCGTCCAGCAACACAGCCAATCTCGGCATATATCCACTATCTTCCAGTATACTTAAAGCTAGATAAAATGAGATAATATATGGAAGAACCAGGCCTAT
>CAZRSB010000104.1:0-2608 GCA_964602715.1 uncultured Thermoplasmata archaeon
ATAATAACAAAGGTCCTAGACCTAGAGATAACAGAAAAAATGTTCCTCAAAGTTGTGTCTTCCAATGAAAAATTTTTCTAATCTCATTTAATCTTATGAAAATTCATCATTCTATTCCTAATATATACTAATAAGTTTAATGTATATGGTTGAAATTGGGACTTTCTTTTGATAAAGTGGACTTTTGTAAGACCTTGGGGATTAGATTATTGATATGAGTAAATTCCTTAACCAGGAACAAAATAAAACCTAATTCCGTTTTAAAGACAATTCAAATTTTGCCCCTCCTAATTCTGAATCCTTTACTTTTATTTCTCCCCCGTAAACCTCTATCAACTTTTTAGCCAAATATAAGCCTAATCCACTACCTCTGCTTTGATCTGTAGTGTATCCTTTTTGAAATATCTTTTCTTTTTTTTCATCAGGTATGCCTTTGCCATCATCCTCAATTGAACAAATAACATTCTCACCATCCCTAGATGATCTTAAACCAATTTTTATTTTTTCACAATCAGAATATTTTACTGAATTTTCTAAAATATTTGCTAAGACATCTTTCAGCATAGAGCCAGCTTTTACTTCTTTATTACTATCTAGATTATTTACTATGCTTGTCTCTATTTCCACATCATATGATCGATTAAAGACTTCTTTTTCTGCATCAGCTATGATAGATAAGATATCGATTATTTTAGTATCTTCATATTCTGTCTGTCTAAGTTTTTTTACTTTTTCAATGAGTTCAAGACTATTATCTATCGCAGTTTCAGTTTTTTTTAACGTTTTCTCCACTTCTTCAGAGAGATCATGGTCCTTCAATATCTGAATATAACCTTTAGCAAGGAGGTTTTTATTTCCAACATCGTGTCTTAAAACAGAATGGAAAAATTTTTCTTTTTTTCTCATCTCCAATCTTTTTAAGGCGCTAGCTACATCATTTATAAGCAGTTTAGTCATCGTCAAATCCTCTTCACTAAAATACTCCTTTTCTTTAGATACAGCCTGAAATACACCATATTCACCGATAGGTATACTGATCGCTGATTTGTAACTTCCGTTCACAGGTTTCGCAAACTTGTTTTCCTCAATATTATTTACAAGAAATGATTCTTGATCAAGATAGGTCATGGTGTCTAGACCCCCTTCATCAATTGGTCGTTCTAAATAATCACCTTTTAGTAGGTCTTCACTTTTTTCTTTCACTATGAATTGATCGTCTTCAACTTTAGCAAAACAACATTTATCAAAATCTAAGACATTTTTAACAGCAGCTACAGCTTGTTTAAATATATCCTCTTCAGATTTACTAGCTAGTAATTTTTTAGATATTTTATGCAATTCTTTTATTTTTTCTTTTCTCTCATTAATCTTTTTTTCTTTCTCTTTTTGTTCTGTTATATCATAAATGTAGTGAACATACAGGTCCTCAGTATAAGGTATCCAGATCCCATAATAATACTTTCCTCTGTATTCAACTCGTATATCCCTACGCTCATCATTTTTCCAAACTTCAGGTGCCTTACAAAAAGGACATGGATCTTCTCGATCTGCTATAGTTCTGTAGCAAGTTTCACCAGGAAATGCACCTTCTTCCTTAGCAGTTTGGTTAGAAAAAATTATCTCCCGTGAATTCTTTTTTAGTATTAAGGCGACACCTTGTAAATTATCTAGGAGGGTTCTTCTTTCTTTTTCCCATCTATTTTTTTGTTCCAATTTATCTATTTTTTTATTTTGCTTGAATATTTTATATTCACGTTCTATCATATCTGGTAAAAATTTGAAAGGGTATGATCGATCTTTTACCCTGAACATATCTTTATCAAGTCCAAGTTTCAATAGTTCTTTCTTGATGTCATCCTTATTTCTATCAGTAAAAATTATGAAGAATACTCCATTGTTTTTTTGATTTTTACAATTCTCATAAAATACTAAATCATCTAGCTCCGATGATCGGTGATCTAAAACTACAACATCGAAGTCATCCTCTTCTATCGAAGTTTTTATATTTTTCTTAGATTTTATGCACTTTATCTCATAATTTTTTTGTTTCAAAAACTTTGAGGTCTGCCTTAAAAACGAGGATTCTTTACTAGATAGTAGGATTTCTAATCTATCAGTTATGTTATCCCTATCTAAAAACTTTCCCTTTTCCTATTTAAAATTTTTGTTAATTAATCATCGCATCTATTTTAAAAAGTAAAGCAAATACAGGTTTGATAACGACCTACTCTGAAAATCTGAATGTATCATATAAAGATTGACAGAAACCCTAAATTGTTAGGAGTGATTTTTTTTGAAACCTATGGTTTCCACCGATAGTTTAGAATTATGGTGGAACCCGTAACTTTTTGAACTAATATAAGAACTCCAAATCGTCAGGATTTTATCCTTAAATCCTCTTGACACTGCGGATCACGAGACCAGCTTCGAGGGAGAAGAGGACGTTGGTTCTCTAGAACCAGTAAAAGACACCAAAAGGTAGAAAATGTCATGTTTTTCACTATACATTGTAATTCTGAATAATCCTCAGTTATAGAATCTTCACTCCGCAAAAGAGACTTTCTAATTTTTTCGGGATGTAGAAATTTGAGCGGGTTTAATCATTTGT
>CAZRSB010000105.1:0-1996 GCA_964602715.1 uncultured Thermoplasmata archaeon
TGTCAGGGGTGGTGTGACAACGCCCGAAGCCACTACTGTCGACCCGACCTCTGCACAGCAAGTCAGCGAGGTAGGTGGTAACCTATGCTAAAACGGTCGGAAGCTCCGTTCTTCAGGGCGGGGAGGATGTCACGGTATATAGAAAATAGTGTCTCGAAATTCTTCTTTTGTGTACTGATCTACGTGTCTCACAACTTCCTTGATAACTTCCCCTATAGAAGCATACTGTGTAGTTATGTACAAAATGCCAGGATGATCCTCCACCTCAAGAAAATCGCTGTCATTGGTAAGGATTACTCTATCCTTTTTCTTTGCAAATCGGAGAAGAGCTTCATCACTTTTCCCTTTTATCTCTTCTTCCTCAACGGTGTAGAGTTCAACTCCTCTTCTTTTTATCCCTTCAGAGATACCTTTCTTGATATGTTCGTCTGCCTGGATAGTGATAGACATTCATTCGACCTTCCTTTTCTCTTTAACTTTTCGTTCACGTTCTTGGATCTCTTCTCGTATTTCCTTCTTGTTTCTATGGTGGTATTCTAGAGCTGTATAAATGTCTGAGAGAGATATAGTTGGGTACTGGTCAGCGATCTCTTCAGGACTCCAATCTCTGTACTCGTAGTCCACAGCGATATCACTCACTCGGATACGAGTTCCCTCTATCCTTGCTGAACCTCCCATGATCTCTGGATCTTTTACTATTTTGTTATTTTCTTTGTTGGACGATTTCTTTTCTACTGCCTTCGGCATCGGAACACCTAATCAAATGATGATATGCGAGTTATTTAAATCTTCACCAGTTTGATTGGATTTTGAGAAAAATAGAGGGGAGGTCATCAACCGAATATCGTGTACCGAGGAAATAATTCCTCTTATTCTACAGGAATACAAAGTATTCCTTCGATGTCAGGAACAAGTTCCTGAAACACCTCAAGCGGAGCTCTGCGGATACGAACCACCAACAGGTGTTCGTAATGAAAGAGATGATATCAACCGAAGGTCGTAATGGAAAAAGGGGTGACTCTGTGGATTATTTTATGATCTGAATAGGAGGGTCACCAACCGGCAATTGGATTACGATATGCAGTTGGTGGAGGGGGGAAGAAAAAATAGGGTTGATATAATACTTGGGATTTTGATATAGAAGATCTAGACATAGCAGAAGCTGGGGTAAAGGGCGTATGATGCTAGAAGAGGAAAGGGTAGAGCGGTCTAAATCGGTTTTCAATCGTAAAATCTTTCTAGAGATTTGTATATATTTTTTCGATGATCTGTAGTAACAACGACTATCTTTTCATCCTCTACAGAGACAATAGCCCTGTAATCGCCGATTCTTATCTTATGGAGAGCGTATCCTTTCAATGGCGATAGATAATGATCGGGAAAATCACAAGCATCTTCTACTTTATCGATTATTCGTTGAGCTATATGATTTTCTAGATCTTCCAGGTCCTTCAAAGCCCTGTCGGTCCACTCGATCTTCATTCTGACGACCCGGAATATTTCTCCTTTACTTCTTTATGAGAATGTACATTACCTTTTTCTATGTCTTCCAAACCTTCTTTTATCTTTTCTTCAAATTCTGGTCTAATTTCTTTTTTATAGAGTTTATCTCTGATCGCATCTCTAGCAAACTCACTGAAACTAGCGTATCCAAACTCTTCCATATATTTTTGTAAGTCTTCTTCCATCTTATCGGGAATTTTTACAGGGTGTGCCTTCATTTGTATCACCAAGTATAGTTAAGTATTACTTAGTATAAAAAATTTACTGAATTTCATTCATGGGATATACTGTGATATTTCTCCATTTTTGAGGTAAAGTTAGAACTAGAGCAAAGGGCGTATGATCTAAGAAAAGTAGGTAATAATTAGAATATTAAAATTAGTAGTTTTATACAAGTCGATAAACAACTAGAACTGCCGTAGTTCATATATGAAACTCGGCAGATATCTGCTGTTGTTGATATCTACTGGAAAATCTTTGATTTTCCATCGAT
>CAZRSB010000106.1:0-1991 GCA_964602715.1 uncultured Thermoplasmata archaeon
TGGACCCAGCGGGATTTGAACCCGCGGCCTCCACCTATCTCGCCAATTGATGTCTCAACCGGATGCGAAGGTGGCGATCTGCCAACTGATCTATGGGCCCGAACTGAGCTGTAGCGAATGAGGGCGCATAGAAAAGAGGAATCTCTGATTCCTCCGAATCTATGGGCCCAACTATATAGGTTTGTAAGAAAGTGTACTTATTTTTAAGACTTTTGTTCCCTGCAGTTTGAACCCGCGGCCTCCACCTATCTCACCAATTGATATCTCAATCGGATACGAAGGTAGCGATTTGCTAGACATATCTTTAGACTGAGATCAAACTCAGCATTAAATATTGGGCAAGTTATTCGTTCGTAAGGAAAAAGTAGTTATACACGTTGAATAAAATTACGTTTTAATGGAATATTATAAAGAGATCATCAACGGAATAAAACGAGGAGATATAAAATCGTCTGATGAACTACAGAAAGCAAAGATAAGATTATGCAAAAAATACAAGAGAGATGAATTACCTACAAATGCGGAGATATTAGAAAAAGTCGATTCTATTGAAGAGGTTGATCGAGAAGACATCGTTGATGTTTTACAACGAAAACCAGCTAGAAAAAAATCTGGTGTATCAGTCATAGCAGTCATGACTTCTCCAGATGAATGTCCTCATGGACGGTGCAAGATGTGCCCTGGAGGTCCTGATAGTGAAGATCCTAGTCCCCAATCTTACACTGGAGAGGAACCTGCTGCCCTTCGAGGAGAAAGGAATAAGTTTGATCCATACGAACAAGTAATAGATCGTTTGAATCAGTACAGGGCGATTGGACATGAGGTCGATAAAATAGATATGATAATAATGGGAGGTACCTTCCCCGCAAGAGATTGGAATTATCAAAAAAGATTTGTAAAAGGATGTTTTGATGCCTTGAATAAAAAAGAATCTAGATCACTTGAGCAAGCTCACGGAAGGAATGAAGAGGCGGATAAAAGATGTATTGGTCTCACTATTGAGACTAGGCCTGATTATTGTAAAGGAAAAGAATTGGATAGGATGCTCCAACTCGGAACTACTAAGGTAGAGATAGGGGTTCAATCTATCAGAAATGAGGTATTGGAAAAGATTGAAAGAGGACATACTGTCGAAGATTCTATAGAAGCTACGAAATTGGCAAAAAAGAGAGGACTAAAAGTATGTTATCATATAATGCCTGGTCTACCAGGTATGGAGAAAAAAGATGATTTAGAGGATTTTAAAGAACTTTTAAAAGATAGTAGATTTAAACCTGATATGTTAAAGATATATCCTGCTTTAGTAGTTGAAGGAACAGAAATATACGAAGAATGGAAAGAAGGCAGATATGAGCCACTTTCTACAGAAGAAGCCTCTGACCTCGTAGCGGAGATGAAATCAATAGTCCCTAAATATGTAAGAATTCAGAGGGTCCAAAGGGATATCCCTTCTCCTCTTGTTGTGGCAGGAGTGGATAAGAGTAATCTCAGACAATATGCGCGTGAAGTACTTGAAAAAAGAGACAAAAGCTGTGATTGTATAAGGTGTAGGGAGGTGGGACACACTGAGAAAAATTTAGATTTAGAAAGTTTAGACCTGAAACATAACAAGTATGATGCTTCAGGAGGAGAAGAACATTTTTTGGAGATAAGTGATCGATTAGGAACACTTCTTGGATACTCAAGACTTCGGATCGATACAGATGAAAACATATCTCCTACTATAAGAGAATTAAAAGTTGTAGGTGAGATGACTCCTGTACAAGAAGATGGAAATGATATTCAACATTCGGGGTATGGATACAAATTGCTAAGAGAATGTGAGAAAATAGCAAAAGAAAAATCTAAAAAGATAAGGGTAACAAGTGGAGTTGGTGCTAGAAACTACTACAGAAAGCATGGATATGAGCTGAAAGGAAATTATATGATTAAAACCTGAGACTTTTTATTATCTTCGGAAAAGTTGTTAAATGAGAAAGAAATATACCTTA
>CAZRSB010000107.1:0-1954 GCA_964602715.1 uncultured Thermoplasmata archaeon
GACCAAGGAAAGAAAAAGCAAAAAAGAAAATATAAACAATTTCAGGATACTACAATAAGAAATTATGACAAAATGAAAGTTGGAAGGAGAGAAAAAGTTAATCTAGAGTTAGAATAGAAACAGGCATGTAACTTGATCACTTATCATACTTTTCACATTTTCACTTACAGGAACGCATGTATGTTCTAGATATAACAATAGATATATGGATCGCAAATAGATTATATAATTGAGAAAACTTCATAGGAATTAGTTTAAGGATGTAAAAAGAGTGAGAGGTAGAGAGCCTTTTCTAAATAAATTATTACAGAGTAAAGTCATCTTTATAGACTCCAAGAATTGATTAATTTACTAGATATATTCTGACGGCAAACTAGGTAAATATTTCTCCTTTAGTCTCTTATTATCTTCAATATAAAAATTTTTGAGTTTTTTTCGGATATCTGGTGGAAATCTATATTTTTTGTAATGTAAAGTATATGAAAGTTTATTCTGTAAAATTTTCCTTGGTATGGGATCACCTCTAGGAATTCTTTTTCTATAATCTATTCCATTAGGATTAAACCGGCTTTTAAAGCACGGATTTAGAATTTTAGCTAATTTCACCTGCAATTCACCATAACCTCTGTTCTTGATAACATCATCATACTCTGGTATTTCATTCTCTCCAAGAAACTCCACTAAGTTTCTTAAAAAAGTCTTTTTATCCTTAACAAAATTTTCAAAGTAATATATGTAAACATTATCAAACCCAAAATAAGAATCTAAAGCAGAAATGTAGTTTGTGAATTTAAACTTGTCCAAATTCAAATTATCTATAAATTCATATTCACTTTTTACCCCTCCAATATGCAAATATAGTTTGTAAAGGGAGGTGATCAGACTGACCTGTTCACGCATCCCTAAAATAATTTTTATATATATATTGGAAAAAATAGCGTATAAATCTTCTAAAATCGTCAAAGAATCTTTGTCAAAATTGTTCCAAAAATAACTCCCACATAAAGCTTCCCAAGAAATAAGATTCTTTCTTTTCTTCAATTGAGTCGAGAAAGCTCTTTTAATGTAATCAATATCTTTTTCAGTCAATTTTTCCTCCCTTATTTTTCTTAATTGTTTTAAAATGTTTTTACTTCTAATAAAATTTACAGAGCTATACTTAGGAAATATTTCATTTTGTAAAAAAGATGTTCCAGTTTTGTGATATCCTATATGGAGATATACCGTTTTCTTTTGCATTAGACCCAAAAATATACTAGGATAATTTAGTTCTTTTGAATTTTAATGATGAAAATACTTAATCAGAGAGTAGATTTTGTAGAAAATATTTTTTGAAATTTCTAGTAATTGTTTACTATATATTTTATAAATGGTTTCATTTCATCACAATATGTTCTGTCTATTTTATTTCTAATTTTAGAAAACGATTCCCAATCGTTTTCTTTTTCTTTTTCAATATAGTCCATAACATCAGAAACAAGATTAGGATTCGCTTTCGCAACCCCTCCACCGCTTGGATATGGTAAGTGAAATAATATGCCTTTCATTCCCTGTCCTACTTTGGTTGAGGAGATATTTTTAACGCCAGAAACTACACTAGATGGTAATCGGAGTTTAAATCCAGGAAAGCCTGCTGTTCCAAATGTATCCGTTAGACCCATGGCCCTAGAGTCTTCAGCAATTACCACTGAAGGAATCCTCCATCTTAGGTGGGCAAGGTGGCCATGTTTTCGATACCCAACATGAAGATCAGAGTTTTTATAAAATTCTAAATTAGAAGTGTCATGACTCGTGTAGGAAATCTTCCAATCATGCCTTATTGAAAATTTTCTTATTTCTCTATCCGTTTGATCTAAAGCTGATTGAAAGGAAATTATTTTTTCTGCCTCAGGAAATTCTGAGACTTGTTAATTTCTTCGGGATTTCTTAACAACGGTAGTTTCAAGTCCATTTG
>CAZRSB010000108.1:0-1858 GCA_964602715.1 uncultured Thermoplasmata archaeon
CGTTTACAACTTATAGTTGCCCATACAACTGCATCAGTTGATCTTATGAATGCTTGTTCTTTTTCAGGATTCCACATCGTTATAACTTAATGGGAGGATAGTTATTATTTCTTATGGTATTGAGGGATGTACAAAATCCTCATTTATAGTGGAACTCGTAACTTTTTGAACTATAGTCACAGCGTGCTATTACTATATTTGGGTATTACACGAAGGTATTGTTTAATTAGCTAAAGCGCTAAAGAATTAGGAGAAGTGTTGGCATCGGTAGGGTTAGCTCAAAACTTCGCTGCTCTGAGAGCTTTGGCCTCTGAAGGGATACAAAAAGGCCATATGAAACTACACGCTAAAAATATAGCCAAGCAGGCTGGCGCAGGTGAAGACGAGTTGGCTGAAGTGGTTCAAAAGATGGTCAAAAAGGGAGAAGTAAGGGTGGATAAGGCCAAAGGTATCTTGAAAGAGATGCGGTCCTAGTCCTTATTTAGCTTATCCAAAAGGTTCTCTCTTTTTTCTTTAACATCTTTAATTTTTTCTTTAAGAGCCTCTATTTTATCCTGATGTTTGCTTATCTTTTCTTTATATTTCTCGATCTTGTCCTCGGTTTTAGCAACTTTCTTTTCGTATTTTGCCTCTTTCTTTAGTTTCTTAGCTTCTTCTTTTTTATCTTTAGGAGCTTTTTTTTCCTCCTCATTTTCTTCTTCCATGTTGTCACCTCTAAATATTTTGACCTAAGATGGACTATTGGGGTCAGCTTCCCGGGCTTTTCTTCGGTAATCGTTCATCTTCTCTTTGGATTTCTGAATCTTGTCTTTATATTTTCTTATCTTGTCTTTGTACTTGTCGATTTTCTTTTCATATTTAGCTATCTTTTTTTCCTGTTTAGCTGCCTTCTTTTCGTATTTAGCCTGTTTTTTTAATTGTTTAGCTTGATTGGCTTTTTGGTTTGCACGCTCTCTTCTCGAATCTCCCCGCTTACCTCTTGAGTCTTTAGCCATATTTAAACACCATCATGTTAATTTGTATTGAGTTATATAAAATTTATTGGTGAAATTGAAAATAGGATCAATAATTGTAAGCCTCTGGTCATCATGTGAAAATTATAAAAATAAAGGATTTTTTGAGATGATAGATGGGGGATGACTTTCGGTGTTATAAGTCCTGACGGATGAAACCATCGTAGTCCTCAACAGTGAGTTGAACTCTCTCGAATCCTCCTTGACTATCTTGGTCATTTGGATCGTAATCATCTAACTCTAGTGTTCCAGTCCACAGTGAATTAGCCTGAACATTCCCGTCAGCTAATCCTTCCCAGCTTGCTTCCTCATGAAAATCATCGAATTTTTCATGGAAAGTGATCTCATTTCTATTTCCACCATCATCTTCGTATATCAGTCTAGCATCTACTTTGTACAGCTCGATCTCAGGTATAGAAGTTGTTTCCAAAGTGATATCCCAACTTTCGATTTTACCGTCTCCGTTGTAATTTTCGTTTATATCTACTTCGATATTCCCGTACATATCCCTTTCAACATCATCTCCAGTATCCACTACCATCAGCCAGAGTGTTCCAGCTAGTACGACTGTTATAGCAACCATCAAAATGATGGCTATAACAGGAGAAACGGCTTTTTCATTTCTTATTAAATGAGGCATAGGTTGAGTCCTCCTGCAGGTTTGGCCTGCAAGAATATATTTTTCTCCTTGTTATTTAAATTTGACCCCGAAATATGAACCTTGATTTTTATATGATATTAGATTTGTTTTGTGTTTGAAATACACGACTTGTAAAAAAGAAAAAAGGTGTTTAGCTGCCTGATCTATCTAGCTTCTATCAGAAGTTGCCGTTAAGAACTCCAGA
>CAZRSB010000109.1:0-1825 GCA_964602715.1 uncultured Thermoplasmata archaeon
TTTCAGATAAGCTCACCGAAATACAGCACGAAGATCACACGCATATAGTTTCAACCATGCATATACATCTTGATAAACACAACTGCATGGAGACTATGGCGATCAAAGGTAGACCTCAAGATATAAGAAAGATAGCCGACAGGTTGAAAAGTACGAAAGGAGTCAAACACGGAAAATTGATGATGACTTCTATTTGATAGGAAGTAAATCAAGAAGTATAGGATAACAAAGTTTGTCATTCAACTCCAATCTTTTTTTAAAATATATTGTATTTGAATCCAATCTTTAGTAAATTATTTATGTGTCGAATCACAATATCCCTTCATGACCATCATAGACGAACTGACCCGCCAAAACCCATGGTGGAGAGGAAAAGAAGTAATAGATGAGACCATCGAAAGGGAGATCGAAGAAGAGATCATCTCGGAACTCTCCGAAGACATAGTTACAGCAATAACCGGTTTGAGAAGATCAGGAAAGACAACTCTGCTCAAAAGAATGATCAAACATCTTTTGGTTGAGAAAAATCATCCTCCAAAAAATGTGATGTACTTTTCATTCGATATCGAAAAGGCGGAGGTCAATGAGCTTCTTCAAAGTTACTTCCAAGAAATACTGAGGACCCCTGCTGAGGATGCAAATCAAACGTTCGTCTTCTTGGACGAAGTGCAGAAAATTGATGATTGGAGCGACCACGTAAAGGCTTACCACGACAGCTATGAAAACGTAAAGTTCGTGATAACAGGTTCTTCCTCGGCAAATATCCGAAAAGGGGGAGGAGAAAGTTTAGTTGGTAGGATGAGTATCAGAAATCTTAACACCTTCACGTTCAGAGAATTTCTGCGATACAACCACATAGATGTCCCGAAAAAAGAGTTCGGGGATTTTACGATACCGGTCAACAATTCTGAGATCAAGACCGAATTTTTGGAGTATTTAGAGACAGGCGGTTTTGCCGGTCTAATACCTCTCGACGAGACAACTCGAATCGAGCGGCTAAAAGATATAATCGATCTTACCCTATTCAGAGATGTCGTTGAGATCTTTGATATCCAACGTCCCGAGCTGCTTCAAGGTATCTTTAGAAGTCTTTCCTCAAACTCGGGTTCTATAGTTAACTACAACAAGATATCTAAAAATCATGATGCCCAATACAAAACGGTAAAGAAATATATCGAGGAGCTCGAACAATCTTTTATCATAGATCTGAGTAGGAGACTTGAAAACAACGTCTTCAAAGAGTACAGAAAGAGACCTAAGATCTACTCTTCAGATCATTCTTTTTGTCAATTAGAAAACACCGATCGTGGTCTTCTCGCTGAAACCGTTGCCTACAATCATATCAAAACAGCTGGTGAAACGGGTTACTGGAAAAAGGAAAAGGACGAAGTGGATATCGTTCTGAGAAGGGATGAGAAAATTTTCGGCCTAGAGGTCAAATACAAAAATGAAATAAGAGGTAGTGACAAAAAGGGTCTGAAAAAATTCAAAGAAGAGTTCCCAAACAGTGAGACTTACGTATTGACTAAAAGAAAGCTCGACAGAGACGGTGAGATCAAGATGATTCCTTTGTGGTTGTTCCTTCTCCACGTATAAATGACCTGCCGCCGTTAAACTAAGTCTCTCTCAGATACCTAACTTCTCTCCCTAGGGCAACTATTTTTGAACATCTTCCTATTGCCCTAGATAAGTGTATTATCTGTTAAAAATTTGGTTTAGTCTAAAAGGAATTCTAGAAAGAAATCGTTTGATAAAAATAAAAATATATAACTCTTCCTTTCCTAGTGAGGTCTATTCATTCAAACCTACGATCCGACTTTTTATC
>CAZRSB010000110.1:0-1773 GCA_964602715.1 uncultured Thermoplasmata archaeon
AATCTCTATCAGCCGACATTGATTTCAAATCTTCTTATTTCGGGATGAAGCCCCAGAGTTACAAAAATTTATATAGACTAAAATTTTAACTTTTGTGAGAGTTTGAGAGAGCAGTAAGTCACCATCCTTCAGGAGGAGCATACACGAATGTTCTCAAAAATAACAAAAGACATATAAAGGGCAAACCAATATAATATTAGAGTATCTGGATAGGGATGAAAGCGGAAAAAACTATCAAGTGTAGAATCATCAATCCGAACAAAGGTAAACTAAAAGCTCTAGTAAAAGAATATGAAAAAGTACAGCAGTACATACAGGGGGATGATGAGGTTGAACTCTATTCCTCCACTACACAAGCTGTCAATAGATATACGGACTGGGACAGTATAAAACATGATAAAGAATATCCATGGTACTTGAGAAACGATGTTCTCAAGGTATCAAAATCCAAAAATACATCTAAATTTGATTACTGGGCAAACATCCCTGTGAAAGAAATTCGTGGAGGAATCACCGTGCCCGTGATTCCGCACGAAGAAATAAAATTTGATAGTATCGATCAGCAAAAGTGGTTTATCTGAACTATTTCAAAACAAGCAGGGCGTGTAGCCTAGTCTGGATATGGCGACAGCCTCCTAAGCTGTAGAGCGGGGGTTCAAATCCCTCCACGCCCGTCTTTTCCAACTTAAGTTTCCTCTTCATCTTTCTTAAAATATTGAGACAATTTAAACACGATGAATACTATAACAAGTACTATAGTGATGATAATAGAACCTGGAACATCGAAATAATGAGAGATCAGTATCCCTGATAAAGCGATGAAGATGCTGGCCAAAATGACCATCAATACCCATTCTTTAAATGTAACCCGTAAAGACATATTTTTTCTACCAGCTATAGGTGAATAAACTAAAAGGAAATAAAGGTAACGTTTTTTGAATCACTAGATATTCACTCTTCATCGGTATATTCTTCAGAATCCTCTTCAGAATCCTCTCCTACCTCTTCAACTTCTTCAACCTCTTCAACAGCTTCTTCTTCTAGTTCGTCGAATTCTTCTTCTAGTTCATCTTCATCATCTTCTTCTATGTACTCTTCGATGAATCTGATTTTCTTTACGTCTATATGCTTTCTCAGATCTCCTACGATTCTGTACTTAGCAACGAACCAATTTTGATCATATTTGCATTGCTCGGGAAGAACAATATCGACTGAATCATCTATCTTTTTGACCTCGAAATCCAGCATCTGGTAATCTTTTTCAAGTATAGCCTCAACTTTTTCCTCAATTTCCTCTGGTTTTTCGACGATAGAAAAATCATATTTCAAAGTCTTTCCAGCTAGCGGGTGATTGAAATCTATCCTAACTCTTCCAGCAGTAGCTTGGATAATTGTCCCTCTTCGGTTATCAATTTCGACTTCTTTACCTTCAACTGGATCAATATCTCTTCTCTCCATTTCTCTTCTGCTGAATAGCTCTATCTTACCAGGGTCTCTGTTCCCTATACCTTTTTCAGGAGGAACTTCAACACTATCATCTTCGTCAATATCTGCTTCTTTTAGAGCTTCTGAAAAACCTTCGGCTAGATTATCGTCACCGATAACTAGAGGTCGAGGACCATAATCAGATTCTTCATTGAATATTTCTTCTTCTTTTGCCTTCTCTTCGTCTGTTGTATCAAATAAAGTTGGTTCATCCTCTTCATCATCTGGCATTACCCATACATCGTAATCTACGTAGATAAGATCTCCTTCTTCCATTTGGAGCACCTA
>CAZRSB010000111.1:0-1764 GCA_964602715.1 uncultured Thermoplasmata archaeon
CTTGCCATTTCAACGTATTCTTGGTTGTTGTCGTAACCAACGTATTTTCTATCGGATTTTAGAGCGGAAATGGCAGTAGTTCCAGACCCAATAAATGGATCTAATATGACATCATCTTTAAAAGAGAACAGTTGAATACATCTATAAGGTAGTTCTTCAGGAAAAGGAGCAGGGTGACCAATTTTTTTAGCAGACTCTGGTTTAAAATCCCAAATACTTTTTGTAAATTCTAAGAATTCATCTTTCGAAATAGTGTTTTCCTTTTTCCGAGAATCTTTCCTAGAAAATGTGTTTTTACAAAACACAAGAATATATTCATGTTTATCTCTCAAAACGGGATTTGCTGCGGATTTCCAACTTCCCCATGCTGTTCCCCCACCAATATTCTTGTTCCATATTATTTCACCCCTCATCAAAAAGCCGATATCCTCCATGATCCTGATGATATGTGAATGAAGGGGTAGATATGGTTTCCTACCTAGGTTTGCTATATTTATACAGGCCCTTCCTCCAGTTATCAAAACTCTATAAGTTTCTTCGAATACAGCTTCTAATAGTGAAAGATATTCTTTGAGGGTTAGATCTTCATCATAATCTTTGCAGGCATTATAAGGAGGTGAAGTTACCATGAGGTGAACTGAATTGTCGGGTAATTCCTCCATGTTTTCACTACTTTTACAGAATATTTTATTCAGATTATTGGAAGGTATTTCGTTTTCTACAAACTCAAATTTTTTATCCTCGACTCTTTTTCCATCGTACAAGCTACTATCATAAAACACACTTGAATCGTGATTTTCCCTGCTAGACACTCCAAAAGAGCTTGTAGTTGTACCATTATGAGTTTCATCATCCCTAGAGATCATACCCCCTCCACATCATATAATTCTTTAAAGAAATCATCTCCTATATCTGTATGATCTTTATCCAAATCGAGTGATTTAATGATTTTACCTAATTTCGTTTTTTTTAACATTGAACCAATGAAAATTCTTTCATCTTTTAATAAATCGGCCACAAAATCACTGAGTTCATCAACCGTGTCTACTCTCAAAAAGCCTTTTTGATCGCTTTCTTTTGGGTTTCTCTGCTCTTCATCTGATTCATCTTTCACAAGGGGGTTCGGAGTCAAAGAAAGGAACCTTTGAACGATCCCCGCTCTCACAGATCCATCGACCTTATCTAAGTAACTAGTAGGAGGGGGGCTATTTCCAACTACAACATAGGGGATATTACTTGATTTAAAATGGCTTCCAAATATAGCTCCTTTGCCTATCGCCTTTAAGATGCTATCTGTTCTATATATGGAACCTCTACCATGATGTTTATCATAATCGGCCACCATCTTCAATTCTCCATCATCCGATAATTCCCAGTTCCATATCAAGGACATTTTCACTTCAAAAACTATCTTGATTTGATCTGGTTCATATACCCTTCCTGTGATCCCTTTTTTTACGATAGCCATGTCGGCAGCAGACCGAGATGTAAGATCGAGACTTTTGCAAACGATATCTCTCTTTACTTCTAGATCGTCATATCCTGCTTTTTGTAAGGCATCTTCAAAAATCTCCGACGCATATTTTTCAGTAAAAACTGATACGGGGGAATTTCTTCCTTGTGGAGTTGTGCTAGCTAGTTCTCCTCCACACTTTAGACAATTTTTAGGTTCAGTTTTTTTAAAGAAGGCTTCATACCTATAATCGCATCGTTTACAACTTATAGTTGCCCATACAACTGCATCAGTTGATCTTATGAATGCTT
>CAZRSB010000112.1:0-1544 GCA_964602715.1 uncultured Thermoplasmata archaeon
AGTTCAGTTCACATGGTTGTTCTGGGGAGTCTAATCATCTCACTATTTTTCCCATATCAACTCACGGAGATTTTGTATCCTTTAGTGGAAATTAACGGACTAGAATTACCCTATCTAGAGATGAGTTTATGGGCAATACTGGTAGATACTGCCTTTTTCCTTTTCAAATTACTGATTATCATATACGTCGGGGTATCTATACTGGGTGTCTCTTTTGCAAGACTTCAGATCGACAAAGCGAGTTATGTATATTGGATACCAGTCTCTATCATGGCTTTTATTGGCCTCATATTGGTCTTTTTGGAATTCAGTTTATTTTAGAATTGCAACTTTAAAAAAGGTAAATGACATTTTCCCTGTCTCGCACCTAAGAGTGAGATGATGCTTTATCTTCGAAGTGTCTTCAATCTTCCAGGAAAAGTATTGGATCTCTAGTTTCTACTATTATCTCTCTCTCTAATTCACCAACAGCAAAAGGAGGATAAATCTTCCTCAATTTGTATTTTAAACCTGGTCTACCCATACTTGCCACAATAAGATCATACTTTTTAGATTCCTCAACTATTTCTTCATCGGGTTTAACAGCACAGGACTTCAATTTGTAATGAATGTCATTGTTCTTAGCGAATTCATATAATTTCTTGAAAGCGTGTTCAGTTTCTAACCTAAGATCATCGAGATAGTTAAGATTTTCTAAATCCTTTTCTTCAAACGTACGTTCCGTCTCCCCGCCACCTTGTGTTATCAAGACTTCAACTTCTCCGTCAAAATATTTAGTCAATTTGATAGCAAGATAACCAGCCCTCATAGAATATTTACTCCCACTAGAGGGATGCAAGATTTTTTTTGGTTTCTTGATCTCTACAATATTATCAAAAAGAAGGACAGGTGCATGGCTATGTTCCAAAACGTGCAAACAGGTTCTTCCGATCTCATGTGTTTGGGTACCTGTTTTGGACTGAGTACCCATCACAATAAGGTCAGTATCATGTACTTCAGAAAAACGTATGATTTCTTTACTAGGGACTCCTTTTCCTATACTTTTTTTGATCTTTTTTATGCCCATATCATGCAATATATCCTCTGCATCTTTGATAGCCATCTTAGCAGATTTCTTTAAATCTTCCATAAGAATATCTGTTATTGGTACACTTTTATTACTCGTATTTATTACATTTAATACATGATATGTAGCATCAGGGAAGGCATTAGCTGTATATTTGATAGCATTTTTAAGGAGCTGGGAATCATCTGTAGCAATCAGTATATTTTCAAACATGTTAGATTATCCTATTAGAATTTCCATATATACTATTTTTCCCTTTAGCGAATAGAGTTGCTAGCACTCAAAATTTCGCTTATATCACTCTTATCAATCATCTATTGAAATATTCCTGTTTTTCCGATTAAGCAAGCTTTAAATATAGTTCCGATTTTTATTTGGCTCCCTAATCATGACTGACGGTAAAGGCTTGTCCTCAGAAGAGGCAGAAAAAAGGCTGCAGGAATATGGTCCCAATGAATTGGAGAGTGGAGAAGAGACC